>NZ_JANSIG010000003.1:0-69726 GCF_047461975.1 Synechococcus sp. R55.3
TGCTTGAATTCGGGGAGTAGGTTCTGCTGTTCCAGGTAGGTCACCGTTCGGCGGTGGAGCTTGTACTCGGTTTCCCGGTGGCTGACACAGGCGTTGTAGTTGTAGAGGTAGCAGTGCAGACGACGAGCCTCAAACAAAGCCTTTTCCTGGGCTTTGCTGGGATACAGTCGAAAGGTCTGCCTTCTGGTTGCCATATGCGTTATCCTACCCCCACCTGTCCTAGTTCTGAGTGCTCCACAAATCCAGTGGCGCTATCCATCCCCACCCTACAGAGGGTGGGGAATTCCGCGCGTTTTGTTAAATTATGTATCCTTTATGAGAATGTTCGCTCCGATACTGAAAATGGATCCCTTCCAAGCCGCAAAGCCGCGATTGAGGCTGACATCTTTCTTCACGTTGTAAAGCTAGGTCAAGAAACGTTCTCTTTTGTAAAAAACTGCCGCTACGAAAGATAGGGAGCATTGGCCGGGATCCCAGATGGGAAACAGATTGAAAACCGATCTAAGCCTTTTTGCGCGAGGTAAAGCCGATTTACATTTTTTGATTTCATCGCTTCTTGCCTTCGCGGTAGAAAAAGACTGGAAACAAGGCGAGCCAGCTTCTCCTCGTCTGCCCAGTTGAGGTTGCCAGCAGCGGCTGAGGCTCCTTAGCCCAAGTCCGATCCCTTGGATGAAGGCCTGGATCTGGGAGCGAGCTTCGCTTGCTCATCTTGGTTCTATCGGCTTCGATCCCGTCGGCGGTTCTGTGAGTTAAACAGCACCTCTCGGCACTGGGGATCCAAGCGGTGTTGCATTCCTGGCCGGCAGGTGCTCTCTTGTCCGCTGCAGGGAATGTGGATTCATAACCTCTTTTACTTTCGCTAGGGAGATTCAAAACCATGAACGATGTATTTGGCAAAGTGGTTGCACAAGCTGACTCCAAAGGCGCTTTTTTGGGAGAGAACGAGTTTGCCGCTCTCCAGCAGGTAATTGCTGAGGGGAACAAGCGTTTGGACGCTGTGAACCGCCTCACCAGCAATGCCTCCAAGATCGTGACCGATGCCATCCGTCAGTTGTTTGCCGAGGAGCCCAATTTGAACGCTCCCGGTGGGCCTGCCTACCCCAGCCGCAATGTGGCTGCCTGTATGCGGGACATGGACATTATTCTCCGCTACATCACCTACGCCGTGGCAGCCGGAGATGCCAGTGTGCTGAACGAGCGCTGCTTGAACGGCCTGCGGGAAACCTATCAAGCCTTGGGCACCCCCGGTAGCTCGGTGGCCAACGGCATCCAAAAGATGAAAAAGGCTGCGGTGGCGGTGGTAAACGACCCCAACGGCATCACCCGGGGTGACTGCAGCGCTCTGATTGCCGAAATCGAATCCTACTTCGATCGCGCTGCTGCCGCTGTGGTTTGATCCCTTGTGGACTGAAGTTTCTGTTGTGTTCGGATCCAGTTATGAAGACCCTCTCTCAAATCTGAGGCAACTCAGGCTAGCAGGGGATCCCTAGAAAAGCAACTTTTTTTGCAGCGATTTTGCAGTTGAGACTTTGCAGCTTTGGCCTTGTTCTTTGCATTGAGCTTGAGTTAAGTAAAGGAGCGTTTTGAATCATGCAAACCCCAATTGTTGACGCCATCGCCACTGCCGACAGCCAAGGGCGCTACCTGAGCAACAGCGAATTGCAGGCCATCAATGGCCGTTTTCAGCGGGCTGCCGCCAGCATGGAAGCCGCCCGAGTTCTGAGCAGCCGTGCCGACGAGCTGGTGCGCGGTGCCACCGAAGCCGTTTACGCCAAGTTCCCCTACACCACCCAACCCGGTGGGCAGTGCCACACCCAAGCCGGCAAAGACAAGTGCGCCCGCGACGTGCGCCACTACCTGCGCTACATCACCTACTGCTTGGTAGCCGGTGGCACCGGTCCTCTGGACGAGTATCAGTTGGCCGGGATCCGCGAAATCAACGCCGCTTTTGAGCTCTCCCCCAGTTGGTTCATCGAAGCCCTGCGCTACATCAAAGCCAACCACGGCCTGACCGGGCAAGCGGCCACCGAAGCCAACACCTACATCGACTACGCCATCAACGCGCTCAGCTAAACCCTTGGCTTGGGATCCCTCTAAAAGGGTGACGCCGGCTAGCCAGTTGGCTCATCCCATAAACCAGGGGGGATGGCGAGGGAAGGTTGTTGAGGGCAACGGTGGTGAGCCTGCTACGTTGCGGAGAGATACGTTTGACCACGTGGGTTTGCGGATCAGTCTCCCCAATAGGAAGGCGCCACTGTTGCTCTTCTGCAGCTTGGGGCTGCCGATTTTTGATTTCTAATTTTAGTTTTCGATTTCTACAGTCGTTTCAGGCTAGGGTGAGACGCCTGGGCTATTGATCGCGCCAGCGGGACGGAGTCCTTGAAAAGCCTTTTGGCCCCCTGCATTATTGCTCCGCAACGCCGACGCGACGACGCAACCAACACTTTAGGTGTGGGTGCAATGTCCTAGCTTGAATCGAAATGACCCTAAACGCAAGCTTGTTCTCAATCTGTGTCCATTCAGTTCAATCGGGGGAATTAGCATGAGTGCAATTACAGCGGCAAGCCGGATGGGGATCCGGGGCATTACGGAGACCACCCCACTGGAGTTGCGCCCCAACGCCAGCCAGGATCAGCTCAATGCGGTGCTGCGGGCCATCTACCGTCAGGTGCTGGGCAACGACCATTTGTTTGGGGCCGATAGGAAGGAGCTAGCCAGTGCGGAATCGCTGCTGCGCCAGGGCAGCCTGACGGTGCGGGAGTTTGTGCGATGGATCGCCAAGTCCGAAGCCTACAAAAAGCGGTTTTTCTACCCCAACTCGCAAACCCGGGCCATCGAGCTCAATTTCAAGCATCTGCTGGGACGCGCTCCCACCAGCCCCAAAGACATCGCCCGCCATTTGGACATCTACCAATCTGGCGGCCACAGCGCGGAGATCGATTCCTACATCGACAGCCCAGAATACCTAGAAGCTTTTGGAGACAACATCGTCCCCTACCCGCGTGGGTTTGAATACCGCAAGGCCCATTCCACCCGCGACTTTACCAATCTCTTCGCTCTCTACGGGGGCTACGCCAACAACGATCGCTCCCAAGGGCCCAGACCCCGTCTGATGATGCCTTTGGCCACCGGGTTTACCCCGGCCATTCGCCGCATTGGGGTGCGGGGCCTGCTGCCGCCCAGCCCCATTTCCAAACACCTGGGGCCGCCAACGGGCCAGTCGGATCGCATGTTCTGTGTGGAAGTGACCCGACTGCTGAATCCGCCTTCGGCCCTGGCCACTTCCAGCCGAGTGCGCAAATCCAACCAGCAGATCTTCGTCTCTGCCGATCAACTGTCGGCAACAATGCAGCGGTTGCTCAAATCGGGCGCCAAGATCGTCAGTGTCCGCAGCGCTTAATCCCTTCTCGGTGTCCTCTCCGTTGTTGATTCCATGACCACTGCTGTTCCTCTGGATCCCAATCCGTCGGTGGATCTCACCCCGGCTGGACAAATCGCCAAGCTGCGCCACGGGGATCCGGGGGAACGCTACTATGCCGCTTGGTGGCTGGGACGCATGCGCATCGTCGAAGGGATCCCTGCCCTGATCGAGGCCCTGGCCGATGAAACGGATCGCACCGCTCAAGGGGGATATCCGCTGCGGCGCAACGCTGCTCGTGCTTTGGGTAAACTGGGATCCCTCGCCGGGATCCCTCCCCTGAAGGCGGCTTTGTCTTGCTCTGATGGCCAAGTGGTGGCAGCGGCTGCCCAGGCGCTGGTTGAGATTGCCTTTGCCAACAACCTCAACAGGGATCCCGACGAAGTGGAAAAGCTGGGATCCGCTTTGCTAGAAGGGCTGCGCCGTGTGGAGCGAGGACTGCAAACAGAAGCCCAAGCCGCCCTAGAGGCCATTATCGAGGCTCTTGGACAACTGCAGGTGGCTGCTGCCCTGGAGCCAATTCGTCCTTACCTAGAGCACACTTCCATTCGCTTGCAATGTGCGGCGGCGCGGGCCTGCTATCGTCTCACTGGGGATCCGACTTTTGCTCAGCGCCT
Organism: Synechococcus sp. R55.3; assembly: GCF_047461975.1. Classification (NCBI taxonomy): domain Bacteria; kingdom Bacillati; phylum Cyanobacteriota; class Cyanophyceae; order Synechococcales; family Synechococcaceae; genus Synechococcus; species Synechococcus sp. R55.3. The sequence goes on from NZ_JANSIG010000003.1 coordinate 4,036, forward strand.
GCTGTCGGTGTTGAATCACCACAACATCCATCTGCGGCGGGCTGCCCTTTTGGATTTGGGGGCCAGTGGCTATTTGCCGGCAGCACAAGCCATTGCGGTGGCGGCGGTGGAGGTCAACCTGAAGCTCCTCGCCCTCAAACAGTTGGTGGAGATCAACCTGGAACAACATCAAAGGATCCCCGGTGCTGAGCTGCAGCAGGTGCTCCGGCTGATCGACGAGCTGCTGTGAGCGGTGGTGCTTCTGGGCCCTTGCTGTTCACATTAGCGGGACGGAGTCCTTTGCAACTGACCTATCAAGGCATTGCCCATGAGTTTGTGCATCCCTCTGCAGCGATTCAAAGCCGTCAGAATCTGTCCGCTCGGCACCAGGGTTGGGCTCCGTGGCTGTAGCACTGCCTCAGTCTTTTGCCTTCCCGTATCGAGGTGCCGCCCTCAGTTTTGGAGCAAGGGCAACAGCAAGGATCCCTGAGGTGCAAGGGATCCCCTCAAGTTTCCTCTCGAAAGCACTTCATGACCTTGGTCGAGGAAACCCAAAGGACGCCGTCCCGCTGACGCGACCGGGGGGATGAGCATTTGTTGCAGCACCTGGCACAGGAACGGCAACTGTTGGCCTGTCCAACGGATGCGGCTAATGTCCAGCAATTGCTCGGAATGTTCGATATTCCCGATAATGGGAAGCGGCTCCTGGGATTCAAAGAGGGATCCGGGATCAGTTTGTTGTTGAGGCAGTGGTTGGGGTGCAGGACACAAGGTAATGGAGGAGTCTGCCACTCAGGAAGAGATCCCTGGGGGATCTCCTTCAGCAGGGCCATCCCGTTCGTTGATGTCGGTGGCGGGCTTGGTGGCCGGGGCGACCTTGCTCAGTAAGGGCATAGGCTTTATTCGCCAAGCTTTGATTGCAGCAGTGTATGGCTCGGGGCCGGAGTACAGCGCCTTCGGGGTAGCCTACATCCTGCCCGGTTTTCTGTTGATTCTGCTGGGAGGGATCAACGGCCCTTTTCACAGCGCCATCGTCAGTGTCCTCAAAAAGCAGCGGGATCGGGACAGGGAGGATGAGGCTGCCTGGCTGGAATCCATTTCCACCTTGGTAGGCTGCCTGCTCCTGCTGGTCAGCTTGGGCCTTTGGTGGGGAGCGGACTGGGTGGTGCGCCTGAATGCGCCGGGAGCCAGCCCCGAAGTCCATGCTCTGGCCGCTGCGCAACTGCGGATCATGGCCCCTTTGGCCTTGCTCTCGGGGTGGATTGGCATCGGCTTTGGAGCGCTGAATGCTGCCGAACACTACGCCTTGCCTGCCCTTAGCCCGCTGATCTCCAGCTTGGCGGTGATCGGGATCCTGGTCACGCTGGGATGGACGGGGATCCCAACTTTGCTGGCCTGGGGCGTGCTCATCGGGGCCATTGCCCAATGGTTGGCCCAAGTTCCGCTCCAGATGCGGTTAGGGCTGGGGCGACCGCGCCTGCGCTTTGAGTGGGGATCCCCGCAGGTACGGGCGGTGGGCTTGCTGATGTTGCCGGCGGTGATCTCCTCCGGGATGATCCACATCAATGTTTATGTGGATCTGTTTTTTGCCTCTTTCGTACCTGGGGATCGCACCATCGGCAACTTGGGATATGCCCAGCTTCTGGTACAAACGCCGCTGGGGATCCTCTCCAACATGGTGCTGGTGCCCTTGATGCCTCTCTATGCCCAGTTGGCAGGGGATGGATCCCGTTGGCCGGAGCTGCGCCAGCGTATCCGCCAAGGGCTGATGCTTACGGCAATTGTGACCCTGCCCCTGTCGATGCTGTTGGTGGCTTTGGCCGAGCCCATTGTCCAAGTGGCCTACCAGCGGGGGCGCTTTACGCCGGAGGTGACACAAGAGGTGGCAGCCCTGCTCATGGCCTATGGTCTGGGGATGACCGGTTACCTGCTGCGGGATGTGCTGGTGCGGATCTTCTATGCCCTGGAGGATGGGGCTACGCCTCTGCGCATCAGCAGCATGGCCATTGGCCTGAATGCCCTACTGGACTTTCTATTTTTGCAGGCTTTTGGAGCGCCGGGCATTGCCCTGGCCACCGCCGGCGTCAACCTGATAGCCGTGATCGGACTGGGGATCCGCCTCCACCAGCGCCTGCCAGGGATCCCTTGGCGGGAGATGGGACAAGCCCTACTGCCATTGCTGGGGAGCACCGTCCTGGCCGGGGGACTGAGCCATTGGCTGTGGACCCAACTGCGCTCCTACGAGATTGTGGGGTCTCCCCTGCTCACCGCCATCATTTGGGCCGGGCTGGCCGCGGGTTTAGGTCTAAGCTTGTTCGCCGCCGGAGCTCTCTACCTGCGGATCCCAGAAGTGGAGTGGGCAGCAGCCCGACTGCGGAAACGGGTAGGACGCTGGGGGAGCCAGTGGGCAAGCCGGAACTAGCTGATAGCTTCCAGGTAATCTCGCACGCGGTTGCGTCGCTTCGGCTGACGCAGCTTCTGCAGGGCTTTGGCCTCAATTTGCCGCACCCGCTCTCGCGACAGATCCAAGGCGCGACCGATTTCCGCCAGCGAATAGGTGCGCCCATCCCCCAAGCCGAAACGCATGCGGATCACATCCCGCTCGCGGCTGGTCAGATCCGAGAGCAACTGCTGCAGATCCCGGTGCAGGGCTTCCCGCATCATGGTCTCTTCTGGGGAAATGTCGTCGGTTTCCAGCAGATCCCCCAGTTCGGTGTCTTTGTCTTTGCCCACCTTGGTTTCTAGAGATACAGAGCGCGGCACCCGCACCAACAGTTCCCGCACCTGGGGCGGGGTCATCTCCAGCTCGGAGGCGATGTCTTCGATGGTGGGAGTACGGCCCTTTTCCTGGGAGAGCTTGCGCTGCGCTTTTTTGATCTTGTTCAGCTTCTCGGTGATGTGGACGGGCAGGCGGATGGTGCGGCTTTGGGTGGCAATGGCACGGGTAATGCCCTGCCGGATCCACCAGTAGGCGTAGGTGCTGAAGCGGTAGCCCTTTTTTGGGTCGAACTTTTCCACCGCCCGCTCTAGGCCCAGCGTACCCTCTTGGATCAGATCCAACAGCTCCAAGCCGCGGTTTTGGTATTTTTTCGCCACCGACACCACCAGGCGCAGGTTGGCCTTGATCATGTGTTCTTTGGCACGCTTGCCAATCCGCTGAATCTGCTGCAGCTTTTCAGGGGTCAGTTGCGCCCACTCGGGGTACTGGTTGGCCTTAGCCACCCATTCCGCAAGAGTTGGATCCCGTCCCAACTCTTTCTGCAAACGCAGACGCAAATCCAAGAGCTTCATGTAGTCTTGGACTTTTTGGGCCAGGGCCACCTCTTCATCGCGCCCCAACAGAGGAACACGACCGATCTCTTGTAAATAGAGACGCACCAGATCGGTGGAGCGGCGGGTCGGCTCCTCTTCCAGTAGCTCGCCATCGGCCAGATCCACCTCTGCTTCTTCGGCGGCCTCGAGGAGATCGGCGGAGCTATCCAACAAAATGTCGTTGAGTTCAGGTTCGTAGTTAGACATGTAAGGTGTTGCTGATGGAGCGACAGGGGTGGACAGTCCAGTGGGCTGAGAGAGGGATGGTAAACGATGTGGAGCGGGTTAAGCTTAAGTGTTCCCCTTTGCTCAACGCCTTGCGGCATTCGGAGGAAAATCACACATTGACCTCTTCCTCAACCCGACCTCATGCCCATACCCCACAGAGAAAGGCTAACGTGGCAGTGAAGGGATCACGCAACGGGTAGAGCGTGAGTCCCTTATCATAACTTAATTATAGTTGCATTTCTCATCTCAGAGGCATGAGATCCAGCGTAGGATCCCCCCAGTTCAACCGTCACCGCCACTGCGAAAAAGCGTATTGCCCTCAGGGTGAACCCAGCAGCTCGTCCTTGGGGGAAGTAACCCATCCATCCTAGAGGGTCTAAACTTCAAAGGTAGCGTGTAAATTGCTTTGCCTATTCCAATCTATTCGATTCTATTCGATGAACTGTTCCCATTCACCTATCCCACCCAGCTGTGGGGGAGCCAGACTCCCCGAACAGGTCAACCCCCTTCCTCTGGGCGGACTGGGCTCTGCTCAGGCACTTGGGTTGGCCATAGCCCCGCTGACGGGGGAAAAGGTTTCAACCTTGGCGTTGACGACTCTATTGGCCATCGGTCTATTCTTTTTTCTGCGAGCTGCGGGCAAGGATCGCGTGGAGAGTCGCCTCTACTTTAGCAGTCGCAGCCTGGAAGAAATGGGATCCGCTCTACGGGAGCACTTGGAAAGGCGTGGCTATCGTCTCCAGTCCGCCGATGCCGAGGGGATCGCCACCTTTGCAGGGCAGGGTCAGGCTAGCGTGGGGCTGGCCCTTTTTTTGACGGGGCTGGCGGGGACGGGACTGGCCTGTTTGGCCTTGGTGCTGCAGACCCTTGAGCCGGGGTGGGGAGCTTGGCCCTGGATGGTGGTGCTGGCTTCTCCTTGGGCGGGTTGGTACTACCGGCAGCGCAACCAACGCCCGGAACAAATCCGCCTGAAACTGCAGGAAGCCGACGAGGACTCTGTCCCGCTCTCGTCCTGGGAACGAGCGCCAACGGCTTCTGGATCCCACCTGTGGGTGGAGGGGCATCGGGATGAGCTGGATGGGCTGGCTGCAGCCCTGGGGTTGCAAGAACGGGATCTGGATTAGGGGTAGGGGAGTCTAAGGCCAATCGGGAGAGAGAGGTGCTGGGATCAAAGACAGTTGATCCCCAACGGCAGGGTCGGGGATCCCATTGGGAGCGGGCTCTTTTTTGGAGTTCTTTTGGGCGAGGCGGCTTTTCCCTTGGTTTCTCAAGCCCAGGCCGATGCGGCTGTGTTTTTCCACCAAGGCCAGCACCTGTTCGGCCCGCTGGATTACCGGCTGCGGCAGGCCAGCCATGCGTCCCACCTCGATGCCATAGGAGCGATCTGCCCCCCCAGGCTGTACCTGGTGCAAGAAGATGATGCGATCTTGCAATTCCTTGACCACCACCTGAAAGTTGGCTACGTTGGGCAGCAAGGTCTCCAGTTGGTTGAGCTCGTGGTAGTGGGTGGCAAAGACCGTACGGGCGCGCACCTGAGTGGCCAGGTATTCCGCCACCGCCCAGGCAATGGAAAGGCCATCGAAGGTAGCGGTGCCTCGGCCAATCTCGTCCAGCAGCACCAAGGAGCGCTCGCCGGCGTGGTTGAGGATGTTGGCGGTCTCGTTCATTTCCACCATGAAGGTGGACTGGCCGGTAGCCAGATCGTCCACAGCGCCAATGCGGGTAAATACGCGGTCGCAGAGGCCCAACTCTGCCCGCCGCGCGGGGACAAAGCTGCCCATCTGGGCCAGGATTTGGATGAGCCCAATTTGCCGCAGGTAAGTGGACTTGCCGGACATGTTGGGCCCGGTGAGGACGATCAAATCGGGGCCGTGGGGGGATCCCAGTTGCACCGAATTGGGCACGAAGAGGCCCTGGGGCAGGGATTTTTCCACCACCGGGTGGCGACCCTCCTCGATGATCAGCCGGCGGTCTGTTGTGAGGAGGGGACGGGTGTATCCCTGCTGCACTGCCACTTCCGCCAGGCCAAACAGAGCATCGACGGCAGCCAGGGTCTGGGCCACTTGGCGGATGGCTTCGGCCCGGGATCCTGCCTCTTGGCGCAACTGCACAAACAGCTCGTATTCCCGCTGGTTGATGTCGGTTTGGGCTGTGAGGATGCGGGCCTCTTTTTCTTTGAGCTCGGGGGTAATGAACCGCTCTTCGTTGGTCAGGGTTTGCTTGCGGATGTACTCTTTGGGGACTTGGTGGGCCTTGGCGCGGCTGATGCTGAGGTAGTAGCCGAAGGCCTTGTTGAAGCCCACCTTGAGAGTGGGGATCCCAGTGCGGTCGCGCTCGCTTTTTTCCAACTGGGCAACCCACTGGCGGTCTTGCTCCACCTGCTGCCGCAGCCTGTCCAGCTCGGGATCCACGCCGGCTCGGATGAGGCCCCCCTCGGTGAGCACAGGGGGAGGGGAGGGCAGGAGGGTGTGCTCGATGCGTTGGCCCAGCTCAACCAGGGCGGGATCCACCTGTTGCAGGCTTTGCAAGAGGGGAGTCTTGGCTTCCCCCACCAGCTCGGCCAACTGGGGCAGTTTGCCCAAGGAGGATCCCAAGGCCACCATCTCGCGCGGGTTGGCGGTGCCCGATCCGACGCGGTTGGCCAGCCGCTCCAGGTCGTACAGAGAGTCCAGAAGGGATCCCAGGCGGGCCCGCAGAGAAGGGTTTTCCAAAAGCTCTTGGATGGTGTCTTGGCGAAGGCGGATTTGCTCCGAATCCCGCAAAGGCTGCATTAGCCAGCGCCGCAAAGTGCGCCCCCCCATGGCTGTACGGCTGTGATCCAGCACCCAGAGCAGGGATCCGACAAAGGATCCCTCGCGGATGGTCTGGGTGAGCTCCAAGTTGCGCCGGGTTTGGGCATCCAAGATGAGGTAGTCCGTGAGCTGGTAGGTGCGAGGGGGAGGCAGGAGCGGGTGGCCTCCCTGGGGAGAAGGCTGCAGCAGGGTCTTTGGTGCTACGCACCGCTGAGGCGAATGGGTTTCTTCTAAGTAGTGCAAAAGCCCTCCCGCTGCTCGCACCGCCAGAGGCAATCCCTCACAGCCCAATCCTTCCAGAGAGCGCAGGCCGTAGGTCTGCATGAGGTTCTCCCGCGCCACCGCCAGTTCAAAAGGTTCGGCTGGGCGCAGGGTATAGGCGTATTGGTTGGGGAGACCCAGGGGCTTCTGGGGATCCCCTGGACGGATGAGGCCTAGTCCCAGCCCCTCCTCGGTGGGCAGCAAAACCTCTGCCGGCTGCAGCCGGGCCAGTTCCTGCTCCAGTTGCTCTTGCCCCTCGCTTTGACACACCCAGAACTCGCCGGTGGAGATATCCGCATAGGCTAGGCCCCAGCGGCAGGGAGCCTGCTTCGATCCTTTGAGCCGCACGACGGCTGCCAGGTAGTTGTTTTGCCGCGCCTGCAGCAGCTCCTCTTCGAGGACGGTGCCAGGGGTGATCACCCGCGTCACTTCCCGCCGCACCAAGCCCTTGGCCTGATCTGCCGGCTCCATCTGGTCGCAGACGGCCAGGGCATAGCCTTTGGCCACCAACTGGGTGGCATAGCGGTCAAAGGCGTGGTAAGGGATCCCGCACATGGGTACCCTGCCGATGGCTCCGGCCTCTCGCCCGGTGAGCACCAGCTCCAGCTCCCGCGACACCCGCTGGGCGTCCTGGAAGAACATCTCGTAGAAATCCCCCAGGCGGTAGAGCAAGATGGCGTGGGGATACTGCCGCTTCAGCTCCACATAGTGCTGCATCATGGGGGTGAGCAGGGTGGGATCCACCTCTAAGGCATCCCAAGTAGGCTCGGCGGAAGAACTCATGGCATCAAAACGTGGGCAAGCAATGGGCTGAAGGTTCGGAGTCTAGCCAACTCGGGCCGACCAGCTTGGGCCATTCTAGATCCAGGTCTAGATGAAGTTTGAGACGTTTCCCCAGCCCTTCTCCCCTGATTCCCATTTCGCGGTTGGTTGCCATGACCTCGCTCAGGGTAGTTGGATCCCCCCTGAGGTAAGTCTGAATGGCTGGGCAGAGGCGCTGCCCGGTCTTGTCCAAAAGCCCTGAAGCGCAAGAGGGAGAAATTTAGGCACAAGCTATTAAAACTGACTTGCAACATCCAAGAAGCCTTGCTATTCTAGCGACTACGTTTTGTTGAGTTTGACTTTCAATAAAGCTCGGGAGGGAGGCCTGGCCAACTTGGCTGAGTTTTCCATCCCGCCCTTGCGGGCGGAGGGGGTTTCTTGGCCTCAGAAGGCTCTCTTCCTGGGCAAAGCTCGAGAGGTTTTCCCGGTGCTGGTCGATCGCGAGTGTCCGTATACAGAGGTTGAGGGGGGCAGAGGCTGGGGGCAAAGAAAGCGGCTGCTCTCGCCAATCGGTTTGACCTGTTTGCTATTGAGTTTCATTTTCCTAGTACTTTTGGTCTCGATTGCTTTGGGATCCGTTCCCATGACTTTCCCAGAACTCTGGCAAGCCCTGTGGGGGCAGGGGGATCCCATTCGGCAGACGATTGTTTGGCAGTTGCGGCTGCCGCGGGCGCTCTTGGCCCAGTTGCTGGGGGCGGCTCTGGGGATGGCAGGGGCCCTGTTGCAGGGGATGCTGGGCAATGGGCTGGCGGATCCCTACCTGCTGGGCATTTCGGCGGGGGCGGGCCTGGCGGCGGTGGGGTTGCTCACCTTGGGAGAGTGGACGGCTTGGGTGCCCCTGGCCGCTTGGGTGGGCGGGGTGCTGACTACCGTGTTGGTGTACGGGTTGGCGCGTACTCCCTCGGGACTGGCGGTGGAGCGGCTGATCTTGGCGGGGGTGGCCGTCAGCGCCCTGTTTGGGGCCATTAGCTCCACCTTGTTGTTGATGGCAGATGACCGGGTGCAGGTGGCTCTCACCTGGTTGATCGGCAGCTTGAGCGGGCGGGGCTGGCCAGAGGTGCAGGTGGCCGGGGCGTATATCCTGGTCGGCTTGGGATTGGGATGGGGGCAGGCGCGGGCTTTAAACCTGCTGAGCTTGGGGGAAGAGATGGCGGTGAGCTTGGGGATCCCTCTGGCGCGGACGCGGGTGGTGATTGGTCTGGTGGCGGCTTGGCTGGCGGCAACCGCCGTCAGTGTGGGGGGGTTGATCGGCTTTGTCGGTTTGGTGGTGCCCCACATGGTGCGGCAGGGGGTGGGATCCGATTACCGCTGGCTGTTGCCCCTTTCTGCCTTGGCAGGGGCGACCCTGCTGAGCGGTGCCGATATCCTGAGCCGTTTGGGCCCGATAGAGCTGCCGGTGGGGATTGTCACCGCTGTGATGGGGGCTCCCTTTTTCGGCTGGCTGCTGTGGCAGCAGGGGGCAGGGCGATGAGAGAGCCCATCCTGCAGGTCGAGGATTTGAGCGGGGGCTACGGATCCCGGACGGTGGTGCGACAAGTGAGCTTCAGCGTGCAAAAGGGGGAATGGCTGAGCATTGTCGGCCCCAATGGTTCCGGCAAATCGACGGTGCTGCGACTGTTGAGTCGGGTTCTGATTCCCCAAGCTGGGCGCGTGTACTTGGGCGGTCGGGATCTGCACGCTCAACTCACTCCAAAGCAGGTGGCCCGGCAGTTGTCTCTTTTGCCCCAGCAGCCGAGGATCCCGGCAGGGCTGACGGTGCGGCAATTGGTGAGTCTGGGGCGTTCTCCCCACCAGCCCTGGTGGGCGTGGCAGTTGACGCCGGCGGATCGGCAGCGGGTGGAGTGGGCTCTGGAGCAAGCAGGACTGGGATCCCTGGCGCTGCGGCGGGTGGAAACCCTTTCGGGGGGCGAGCGGCAACGGGCTTTTCTGGCGTTGGCTTTGGTGCAGGAGCCGCAGGTGTTGCTGTTGGATGAGCCCACCACCTTTTTGGATCTGCGCCACCAACTGGAGCTGCTGGAGCTGTTGCAACGGCTGAAGCAGGAGCAGGGCCTGACGGTAGTTACGGTGCTGCACGACCTGAATTTGGCCATTCGCTACAGCGAGCAGATTGCCTTGCTGGGATCCGGCCAGATGCAGGCCCTGGGGTCTCCCTTGGCGGTGTTGACCCCCAGCCGGGTGCGACAGGTGTTTGGCCTGGAGGTGGAGTGGATCTCGACTCCGGTAGGGCCACAGCTTTGCCCCCTGCGCAGCACAGCTCCAGCGGCAGCAAGGCTCCTCTCCCTGCCGGTGTCAGGGTGCTGAGGGAGGGTTTGTCCGGTTTTGCAGTGAATTTTCCCTGTTGTGGATTTCGAGGAGCATGAGAGGTTATGCGCGTGAACGGTCGTTGGTGGCGGGTGGTGAGTTTGGGGTTGAGTTTGGGAGTGGGCTGGGGATCCCTGTCCCAGGCTCAGCCCAATGCCCGGATCCCTGATTCGACAACTCCGCCGCTGTTGGCCCAGGCCACCCCTGCACCGACCACCCTGCCAGAGCAGATTAGGGAGCTGAAGGCGCAAATCGAAGCTGCCCGCCAGCGGGGGGATCAGGCAGAGGTGGAGCGGCTACAGGCCGAACTTCGGGCTCTCCAGCAGGAAGGCACGCCGATCTTTAACCTGCAACAGGTCACCGTAACCGGTACTCGCACCGAGCGCACCTTGGCCGACTCGCCCGCCAGCATTACCGTCATCGACCGGGAGCGGTTGCGGCGGGAGCTGCTTCAAAACATTCAGGATCTGGTGCGCTACGAGCCGGGGGTGAGCGTGCGGCGCAGCGTTCGCTACGGCCTGCAGGACTTCAACATCCGCGGCCTCGACGCCAACCGGGTGTTGATCCAGGTGGATGGGATCCGCCAGCCGGAGCGATTTTCCTTCGGCCCCTTCACCATTGGCCGGGATACCTTTGAGCTGGAGACCCTGAAAACTGTAGAAATTATCCGCGGCCCCGCCTCCACCCTCTACGGCAGCGACGCGCTGGGGGGTGTGGTGACCTATACCACCCTGGATCCAGCCGATCTGCTGGGGGAACGGGACAGCCATGTGGGCCTGTCCAGCCAGTACGACAGCAAAAACCAAGGGTACGTCAACACCCTCAGCTTGGCGGGTCGGCAGGATAACTTAGAGGCTCTGCTCATCTACACTCGCCGCGACGCCAGAGAGCCGGATATCCAGGCGGATCCCAGTTTCAAGGATCGGCAGACGGTGGAGGGAGACAATGTTCTGGCCAAGCTGGTCTATCGCTTCAGTCCCTTTGACAGCCTCACCCTGACGGCGGAATACTTCAACAACCGCACCACCACCACCTTTTCGCCCCGCAACCTGGATCCCGGCATCCGCCTTTTCAGGGAGACCATTGAGACCGAGCGCAGCCGCCTCAGCTTGGAATATCGCTACGCCAACCCCGATACCCCCGCTTTTGAGCTGGCCACCGTCCAGATCTACTACCAGCCGGCCCGCACCCAGGAGCCCAGCGTGGAAGAACGCACCCTCACGGTACAAGGTCGGCCCGTGCCTGTGCGTCGGGATACCTTCAACGAGCTGGTCAGCAACATTCTGGGAGCCAGCGTACAGGCCCAGAGCCGCTTCCAAACCGGGGATCTCTCCCACCGCTTGGTGTATGGAATGGAGATCTCCACCACCCGCAACGAACGTCCCCGCAACCGCTTCCAAACCAACCTGCTGACCGGGGCAGTCACCCAAAACATCCCCCCGGACACTTTTCCCACCAAAGATTTTCCCGACTCCGATACCGTGCGCTTTGGGCTGTATTTGCAAGATGAGATCGACTTTGGGGGCGGCAACTTTACCCTCATCCCCGGCATCCGCTACGACACCTACCGCCTCACCCCCAGCCCTGACGAAGCCTTCTTGAAAAGTGGGGCAGAAGCCGCCAGCCTGTTTGCCGATGCCATTTCTCCCAAGGTGGGCCTGGTGTGGAGGATTAATCCCAACCTCACCTTTACGGCCCAGTACAACACCGGTTTTCGGGCCCCTCAGTACAACGAAATCAACAGCGGCTTCACCAACCTGGTCAGCCCCTTCTTCCGCTACCGCACCCTTTCCAATCCCAACTTGCGACCGGAAACCAGCCAAGGCTTTGAAGTGGGGTTGCGGGGGATCTACCCCCAGGCCAGCTTTAGCTTGGCCGCCTACTACAACACCTACAACGACTTTATCGAGGCTTTCCGGGAGGCGGGATCCGAGCCTTCACCCCCCGGCCCGCCAGGGAGCCCGCCACCTCCACCGGTGACTCTCTTTCAGAGCCAGAACGTCAGTCGGGCCCGCATCTATGGTGTAGAAGCCACCGGGCAGTACTTCTTCAGCCCCGATTTGACCGGCTGGAGCCTCAATGGCAGCTTTGCCTGGGCGGTGGGGGATAACCTCACCGAAAACAAACCCCTCCTTTCCATTGAGCCACTGACGGCAGTACTGGGACTGCACTACGACGATCCCAGCCAGATCTGGGGAGCCAGGTTGGTGGCCACGCTGGTGGCGGATCCCCGCGACCCGCAACGGGAGGTAGTGCAACCGAACCCCAACGCTCCACCTCAAATTCCGTTTGTGCCCAAGGGCTACACCGTGGTGGATCTGCTGGGCTACTACAACCTGGACGACAACTGGCAATTGAATTTCGGGGTGTTCAATCTCTTTGATGAAAAGTATTTTCTCTACTCCGAAACCCGCTCTCTCTTTGTCGGCCCTGAAGTGGAACGGCGGGCCCAGCCGGGACGGCATGCTGCGCTCAGTTTTTCCACCCGGTTTTAGGGGCCAAGACCTGAGGCCGTGTTTACTCTGGATCCTGCTCTAACCGATGCTTGCCGAGCCACCTGCCCGCACCCCCAAGGGATCCCTCTCTCTTCTTCGGAAGTCCTGTCCCCAGCTTTTGTGGCGACTGCAGGGGTGGTATTGGCAGCAGGCGGGCATGGCCTGGGAGGCGGGGCTGGCTTGGTTGGCGTTGTGGCTTTGGGCTGGCGCAAGAGAGAGCGGCTGGCTGGAGTGTGCCGAGGAGCTGCTGCAAGAGGCTTGGGTGGCCGGCTATAGCTGGGCTGCCCTCTGGACAGCTTGCCAGGAGGGGGAAGATCCGCCGGGGACCGTCCTCCACCTGCGAGCCAGGGATCCCCGACCGCTGCGCCGGGAGGGGTTGATTTCCCTCCTCTTGCACCTGATGGCGCTGCTGGGGCTGGCTTGGTGGGGATCCCGGCCTTTATCAGACGCAGAACTCCGGATCCCAGTCACGCTTTTGCTGGAGGATCCCGAGCCACAGTTGCTCGAACCGGATTCAGAATCCATAGAATCTCTCCCACCAGAGCCAACAGCAGAGCCGCCCGGCCCGGCCCCGGAATCGCCCCCTGCAGACGATCTATCTCCACCGGAGCCTGTGCCCCAAGAGATCGAGATGCCAGCCATCCCGGAGGCTGAATCTTTGCTGGCCCTGCAAACTCCGACCCCTACACCCATTCCCACGGCAAAGCCAGAACCCACCCCTACTCCTCCACTGACCCCATTACCGACAGCCACCCCGCAACCCACTCCTCCGCCACAACAGCCCACCCCAACTCCGGCGGTTACCCCCACCTTTACAGCGACTCCACTCACCTCCGCCCCGGTTACCTCAAGCACCCCTCTGCCCCGCTTTACCCCCTTGATCCAAGGGATCCGTTCCAGCGTAAAGACTGCCGCCGCTCCGCCTTCCCCCGGCAGCGAGAGCAGATTGGGGCCAAGGGATCCTGAAACTGGGACACCTGGCGGTATAGGTGCAGCCCAACCCCATTCCTCTGCCCCAACACCTGCCACCCCCAGTTCCTCCCCACCGACAGTGGCTGCCAACCCCCAGCCGGACATCCTGGCCCGCCCGATCCCCGGTCGCAATCCTCCGCCCCCCTACCCTCCTCAAGCTCGTCGTCTCGGCCAACAGGGGCAGGTGCTGCTGCGGGCCAAGGTCAATGCCCAGGGGCAGGTGCAGCAGGTGGAGATCGCCTCTTCCAGTGGGTTTCCCGCCCTGGATAGGGCAGCGCAGGAGGCGGTGCAGCGGTGGGAATTCAGCCCGGCCTTGAGAAACAACGCCCCCATCGAGTCTTGGGTGGTGGTGCCCATCCAGTTCACCCTCAATTGATTGCTGTTTGGGAATTGTTTTGGAGATTGTCTATGCTGTCTCGTCTTTCTCGCCGTCAACTGTTCGCCTTTGGTCTGGCCAGCGTGGGGGCCTGGGGAATGGGGCGTTTGGCCCAAGCCCAAGGTCGGATCCCTCAGGAGCCACTCCTGTCAGCGAGACAGAGTCCTTTTCGTCGGGTAGCCAGCCTCACCACCTTGACTGCCGATATCCTCTATCGCTTGGCCCCCGATAGGTTGGTGGGGATCCCTGCCGGTCGTTTGTTGGAGGAGGATCCCCGCTTCCAAGGCTTGACCCGCCTGGGGCTGGGCAACCAACCCAACCTGGAGCAGCTTGTGGCCCTACAACCGGACTGGGTGGTGGGGGCCAGTGGCTTTCACGAGGCTCTGGCAGAACGGCTGCAGGAGCTGGGGATCCCCACCTACCTCACCCGCGTGGACAGTTGGGCTGCTTTGGAAGAGACGATTGCCACCCTGGCTGCTGCTTTGGGGGCGGATCCCGATCCCTTGCTGCGGCAGTATGGATCCCTTTTGCCCCAGGAACTGCCCCGCGTTCGACCCAAAACCTTGCTCTTGGTGGGCACCCAGCCGATTCTTTCTCCCAACCGGCAAAGCTGGGCCGGGGATCTGCTGGAACGCTTTGGCGCGGACAATCTCACCGCTACCTTGCAAAGCCAAGGGCCTTTTCGGGGCTACGTCACCCTTTCGGCAGAGCGCATCCTGGAAGCCAACCCAGAAGTTCTGCTGGTGGTCAACCCGGAGGCGGCGGATCCCTTGGCGTTTTTCCGTTCCCGCCCCTTTTGGAATCGGTTGCAAGCCGTCCAAACTGGGAAAGTTTATGGATTTGACTACTACGGCTTGGTCAATCCCGGTAGCTTGGAGAAAATTAGAGTTGCCTGCGAGCAGTTAGCCCGCATTTTTTGAACGGACTTGGAGTGTCTCTCTAGTCCAAGCTATAGCGGGTCAGGCGCTGCACTTGCTCGGGAGCAAGGCCAAGCTCTTGGGCAATCTGAGCCGACACCTGGTCTGGATCCATTTGTGGAAATTCAAATTCCAGCTTGCGCAGGTGGGGATTGGTGGTAGTCACCTCCACCTTGGTGTAGCCACGGGAGCGGCGGATCTCCGCCTGAATGGAAAGAATATCCAGAGCCAAGGTGGCTTGTTGCTGGCTGCGAATCGCCAAAGGTTGCTCTAGCCGGCGAGGACGGCTCAGCGCTTGGCCCGTCACCCACTCTCCCCCCGCCACAAAAAGAAGCCCTGCCAAGGGCAGCACCAGCCAAAAATCAAACCCTAGATCTTGCCACCGATGGATTTTGGGCCACCCCACCGTTGTTCTCTCCCTTGCAGAGGGCTATTTCCGTGATCCATCCTAGCCTGGGCAGTGGGAACTGGCCGTCTTGGTCAACGGCGCACAGGACGATGCGAATTTTGCTGGTGGAGGACGACCCGGAACAGTTGGAGCCTTTACAGGCTGCCCTGTCCAAGTGCGGCCACGTGGTTGACTGTGCCAAGGAAGGGGAGATGGCTGCCTGGCTGATGGAGGAGAAAGCCTATGATCTCCTGATTTTGGATTGGATGCTGCCGGGGCCAAGCGGGATCCAGCTCTGTCGGCAATACCGCCAATCGGGGGGATGTGCGCCGGTGCTGATGTTAACTGCCAAAGACGCAACATCGGATGTGGTGCAGGGGTTGGATGCGGGGGCGGACGACTATTTGGTCAAGCCGGTGGATCTGGTGGAGCTGCTGGCACGGGTGCGGGCTTTGGGACGCCGTTCCCCCCAATGGCAAGGAGACAGCCTCAGCCTGGGATCCCTGCACTTGCACTTGGCCAGCCTGACCCTAGAGCGGCAGGGGAGGCAGGTACAGCTTTCGGGCAAGGAGTTTCAATTGATGGAATACCTGATGCGCCATCCCAACCAGGTGCTCAGTCGGGGCCAGATCGAGCAGGCGGTGTGGGAATGGGGCTGTGAGCCGGAGAGCAATGCCGTGGCTGCGTTGGTGCGGCGGTTGCGGCTACGGTTAAAAGAGGTGGAGGCCCAAGATTGGCTGGAATCGGTGTATGGCCAGGGGTACCGGCTGCGCATAGCCTCTCCAGAAGAGAACCCATGAAAGCAGTTTCTAGGGGGTGGCGATGGAGGTGAAAAGAGCTGAACACAAGCATTCTCTCCCATGGCTGGGCTGGAACTGGGTTTCCCTGGCACACCCCCTTCAGCCGCACCTGGGGCAGAAGGCTGCGACAAGAGGGACGGGATCCCTGGTGTTTCACCACAGCCGCCGTCGCTTGGCCCGCAGCTTTGCCGGGGTCATGGGGGGGATCCTGCTGGTGTTTGCCGCCGTCTTCTACCGCTTGGAAGTGGAGAACCAGTTGCAGGCTTTTGACGAGGAGCTGCAGGTTCAGGCCAGGATCATGGCGGCAGCCATTAAGTACGAGCTGCGCCAGGGGCAGTGGCGGTTGGTGTTGAACGAGGTGCCCTTTTTGGGGGGGAAAACCCAACCCCTCGACCATCACTTGGCCTATGTGCGCTGGTTCGATCCTGCTCCCGGCACCGGAAGGGAAAGCTTGGGATCCCTGCGCCAGTACACGGGATCCCGGCCTCCTCTGGAGCTGTTTGACTTGGATGGCCCGCCTCACCATCTCCAACTGGGTTTCCAAACGGTGGAAGGAGAGAGCGGCTTACTGTTGCGCCAGCTCACGCTGCCGGTGCAGCAGGAGGAAAAGCTACTGGGCTACTTGCAACTGGCGGTGCCCCTGGAACCGCTGCAACTTACCCTGGGTCGCTTGCGCTGGGGGTTGGGGATCGGGATCCCGCTGACGCTGGCGTTGATCGGCGGGGCCGGCTGGATCTTGGGGGGGCTGGCGATGCAGCCGATTCGTCGCTCCTACGAGCAGTTGCAACGCTTCACTGCCGATGCTTCCCACGAGTTGCGCGCCCCCCTGGCCGCCCTGATGAGCAATGCTCAAATGGCTCTGCTGGCCCCGGAACAAGCTCAACCTCGCCTGGAAAAGGTGGTGAGCGGTGCCCGCCGCCTCAGCGTGCTGATCGATACCTTGCTGCAGTTGGCCCGCCAGCAGGGATCCCTGCCCCTGGAGGATCTGCCGCTTCTGAATTTGCGAGCGCTGTTGCAGGAGCTGAGCGAGCAATACCGCCCCCAAGCTGAGGCCCTTGGCCTTCACTGGCAATGCCACCTGCCTGAGACGGATCTTTCTGGGGGTTGGCTTGTGCGGGGGAACGCTGCCCTGCTGCGGCAGGCCATCGAGAACCTACTGCGCAATGCCCTGCAGTACACCCCTGCAGGCGGCACAGTGCAGGTGAGCCTGGAAAGCCAGCGCCAGCGCGCTTACCTCCACGTCAAGGATACAGGCATTGGCATTCCCCCCGAGCATCTGCCCCATCTGTTTGAGCGGTTTTACCGGGTGGATGAAACCCGTGCTCGCCATACGGGTGGGTTCGGTCTGGGCCTGGCCTTGGCCCAGCAGATCGTCACCGCCCATCGGGGATCCCTGCGAGTGGCCAGCCAAGTGGGAGAGGGATCGATATTTACGGTAGAGCTGCCCTTGTCATCTTCACGTCATTTTTCTCCGCCATTCTCAAGATGAGCCGCGATAACCCAAACCGGCTTGTCCTGTCGATTGGAGTCTATGACCAATGACGATTCGTTCCTCTTTTGCTCGCGCTCTGGGTTGTTCTCTGCCGATTTTGGTTCTGCTCACCCCCCTGGTGCTGGGATCCCCGGCGCAAGCCCAGCGGGGCAGACGCTCTGCTCCTGAAGCCACAGCTCCCCTTCAGGTACAGCCAACTTGGCAGCGCCCGCGGGATCTTGAGCGAGCCAGCCGCGATCTGGCTAAGGCGCAGCGACACCTGGCCGAAGCCAGCTTCCTCTCTCAGCGGGGGTCTTCCCCAGAGGCTGCCCGCCTTTTGGAACACGGCCAGGAGAGGTTCACCAACGCCCAAGCCTCACTTGAGGCGGGGAACTTCTTCGCCGCCCGCGAGCAGGCCAAAGCAGCGGAAAACTTAGCCAAAGCAGCCAAAGTTCTCTACGAAGCGGAGCTGGGTTTCATGGGCCGCCCTGGCCGTTCCTTCTTCGAGGCCCCTTTCCGGGCTCAGGAGTACCTCAGCCGGCTGCAAGCGGAGATGGCCTTCGCCAACATCAACTCCGGCAGCGTCTCTGACCTGCAGAATCAAGTGCAGAACCTGTTGGGCGACGTAAGTACGGATCCCAGCAGCTACACCTTCGCCGACTACAGCCGTAGCAAAGCTGCCCTCTACTCCGCCCGCGCTGCCCTACACCTGTTGGCGGCTGAGCGCCTCGGGGGGATGACTACCCTGACCAGGCGCTGATCTGGCCTACCCGGAACTGGGGATAGAGGGGATCCCTGCTGGCTGAGTCTTCGGGGTTAACCCCTCTACCTTCTCTTGCCCCTGCTGCAGTTGGGTCAAAGTGAAAGCCCCCAAAGCGGGGGCTGTTCTTGGTTAGATATTGATCGCGTCTTTACATCTGCCCTTAGTGTACCTGCGTTCTCTGCACCTGCGCCACTTTCGCAACTACCGGGATCAAGAGGTCACCTTTGACGCGCCCAAAACCATCCTGGTGGGGGAGAACGCCCAGGGCAAGACCAACCTGCTGGAAGCGGTGGAGCTGTTGGCCACCTTGCGCTCGCGGCGGGCCAGCCGGGATCGGGAGCTGGTATACCAAGAGGAGCGACAAGCCCAGATTGCCGCCACGGTGGAACGGCTGGGTGTGGCCCATGAGCTGGTGATGGAGCTGCGCAGCAGCGGCAGGCGATCCCTGAAGGTGGACGGGCAGGTGCTGCGCCGCCAGGCGGACTTTTTGGGACAGGTGAATGCCGTGGTGTTCTCCAGCCTGGATCTGGAGCTGGTGCGGGGCGCTCCGGAGACGCGGCGCCATTGGTTGGACGGGGTGTTGCTGCAACTGGAGCCGGTTTATCTCGGCCTGGTGGAGCAATATCGCCAGATCCTCAGGCAGCGCAACGCCCTTTTGAAGCAGGATCCCAAGGACTCTGTCCCGCTAACGCAAGCGGCTGCTGGCGTTCAGTTCTCGCAGATGGCCTTCTGGGATGCCCAACTGGCCACCACCGGTAGCCGAATTATGCGCCGCCGCGCCCGGCTGCTGCAACGGCTGGAGCCTTTGGCTGCTCACTGGCACCGGGTCATTAGCGGTGGACGGGAAACCCTGACCCTTACCTATCGACCCCAAGTGCCCCTGCCGGATCCCCAGGCCAGCCCCGAAGTGATCCAAGCCCAGTTTTTGGCCGAGATCCGCGCCAAAGCCGCCGCCGAACACTCCCTGGGCAGCTCTCTGGTGGGCCCCCATCGGGATGAAGTGGAGCTGTGCATTAACGGAGTTGCCGCCCGCGCCTATGGATCCCAAGGCCAGCAGCGCACTCTGGTTTTGGCTCTGAAATTGGCGGAGCTGGAGCTGATCGAGCAGGTGGTCAGGGATCCGCCCTTGCTGCTCTTGGACGATGTGCTGGCCGAGCTGGATCTGCAGCGGCAAAACCAGCTCTTGGAAGCCATTCAGGAGCGCGTGCAAACCTTGGTTACCACCACCCATCTGGGATCCTTCGACGCCAGCTGGCTCAAGGCCGCCCAAATCCTTCAGGTGCAAGGGGGGCAGCTTTTTCCCAGCAAAACAGGGGATGGGATCCCGTAGGGCAGGCCGGAGCTCTGGCAGTGAGGGAAACCCTATCTGGGAGGGGGGCTGGGGGTGGTCGCGTCAGCGGCGCCGAGCGCTTGGGCTTTACAGCCGAGCGCGATCCAGGCTGCGGTATTGAATCGCTTCGGCAATGTGGGTGGGGGCAATGGCCTCCGCGCCCTCGAGATCGGCGATGGTGCGGGCCACCTTGAGGATGCGGTCGCTCCCCCGCGCAGACAGGGCCAACTTTTGGATGGCGCTTTCCAAGAGCTTGCGACAGGGATCCGAAAGGGAGCACCACTGCCGCAGGTGGCGGGATTGCATCTGAGCGTTGCAGTGGATCCCGGGCTCCTGTTGGAAGCGCTGCCGTTGCCGTTGCCGGGCTTGTTCCACCCGTTGCCGCACCGCTTGGGAGGGCTCGCCGCTCTGGGCGCGAACAATTTCTTCCGGCTTGAGGCGACTCACCCGCACCTGCAAGTCAATCCGATCCAACAGGGGCCCCGAAAGTTTGGACCAGTAGCGCTCCCGCTGTTGCGGCGTGCAGGTGCAGGGGTGAACCGGATCCCCGTAAAAGCCGCAGGGACAGGGGTTGGTGGAGGCCACCAGGGTGGTTTGGGCGGGAAACTCCAGGGAAACGCGGGCGCGGGAGATGGTAACCTTGCCGTCTTCCAGGGGTTGGCGCAGCACCTCTAACACCTCCCGCCGGAACTCCGTCAGCTCATCCAGGTAGAGGATGCCATGGTGGGCCAGCGAGATCTCGCCGGGTTTGGGGTAGGATCCCCCACCTACCAAGGCCACTGCCGAAGCCGAGTGATGAGGCGCGCGAAAGGGCCGCTGGGTGATCAAGGCGGTTTGTCCACCCAGGTGGAGATTTTGCCGCAACAGGCCGGCTGCCGAGTAGATGCGGGTGATCTCCAACATCTCTTCCCACTGCAACTGGGGCAAAATGCCGGGCAGTCGCCGGGCCAACATGGTTTTGCCCGCCCCAGGGCTGCCCACCAGCAACAAGTTGTGCCCACCTGCCGCCGCTATCTCCAAGGCCCGCCGGGCGTGTTCTTGTCCTTTTACGTCCGCCAAGTCCAGAGGGGATTCCCAATTGGCCGACACCATCTGTTGCGGTTGGATCTGGATCGGCTTAACCCCGTTCGGGTGCTGCAGCCAGTTCACCACCGCCGCCAAGGAAGGCAACCCATACACTTGGATCCCTTGCACCACTGCTCCTTCCGGCCCATTTTCCTGGGGCACCACCAGGCGGCGGATCCCCATCTCAGCAGCACTGGCGGCAATGGGCAGAACCCCGGCCACCGGGCGCAGGGCGCCGTCTAGGGCCAATTCCCCCACCATCAGGGTGTTGGCCAGAGCTTCCCGCTCAATCACCCCTGAGGCCGCCAGGATCCCAATGGCGATGGTCAGATCGAAGCTGGGGCCCTCTTTGCGCAGATCGGCAGGGGCCAAGTTGACGATGATCCGCCGCTGGGGTAAAGCAAAGCCGGAGTTCTTGATCGCCGCCCGCACCCGCTCTTTGGCTTCCTGAACGGCGGCATCGGGCAGTCCCACCAAGGTGATCTGGGGCAAGCCACCGCCCACATCCACCTCCACCGTGACCCGCACGGCCTTGAGTCCCAGCAGAGCGGCAGCCGTGACTTGGGCAAACAAAGAGAGCGCCTCCGCCAAAGATAAGTAAAGATCTCAACTCATCCTGGCAGAAGTTTTGGCCGACGCATCCCCCCTCCCCCTTAGCTGCATTTCCAAGAGGAGAATGTTACAAATTGCTACGCGACGCTTCCGTGAACGTTGAGAAGCCTTCCCGCCCAAAGTGCTCCCTGCTGTCTTCGATAAGGATAGGATAGGATCGCGTGGAAATTACGCATGGATTGGCGGGATCCCTCTCCGAGCCAAAGCTGTTCTATGTGCTGGGGGGGATAGGCGTCTGGCAAGGATTGGGAAGGCTGCCTGCGTCAACTTATTCGAGGGTTCAAGATATCCACAAACGCAAGCGGGCGGAGGAGGATCCCAATATCTTGAGGTGGTGGCTCAGATCTTGCAGGATATGGCTCAGGTTTTCCCTGCCCCCACCGTGGAGGAGGCGCGCCAGCCCTTGCAAACCCAGACCTTTCAACTGGTGATCCTGGATCTGAACTGGCCAGATGGCTTGGGTTCAGATCTGTTGCCACTGCTGCATAAGGTCTCCGGCCTGCTGACGCGAACGGTGAGCAGCACGCCGGTCATGGTGTTTTCTGCCCAAGATAGGGGCTCAGAGGTGTGTACAGCAGGGATCCAGGCCACTCTGGTCAAGGCCCACACCTCCAATCCAGATTTTCTCAACACCATTCGCGCTTTGGTGGGGGAGAAAAGCAGGTGTGTCCTTCTGCAGAGGGGCAACCCCCATCTTTGTTGCTATGCCTACGGCACCTTGGCGGGAACCGCAACGCTGACGCGACAGGAGGCTGATCCCGGTGGTCTTTCCTGCTTCTGAACCTTCTTTTGGTCTTCCTTATCGCTACGCGACGCTTCTGCCAACGGGCTCTAATCACGTTAGCGAGACGGAGTCCTTGCGCAGCCCTGAGTTCGACAATCTGGACGATCTTGGGAAGCAGGTGCAGCAGTTTGCCCAACGCTACCGGGGGCAGGTGGCGCAACTCAGCCCGCCGGAGCTGGCGGTGGCACTGCAGGAGTTGGCCGAGCTGACGCAAAGGATGCAAGGGATCCCAACTGCCGACTCGGCAGAGGCAGCTTGGCAGAGGCTGGAGCGGATCATCGCCTTACAAAGCCAACTGCTGTTTTTCCTCCTGGAGTTGCAATCCCTGCCTGCCGTTGCTGCTGGTGGCCCGGAGGAAGGTGTTCCCCACGAGGGTCAGGATGGTGCTATGCCTACGGCACCCTGTCGGGAACTGCACCGCTGGCACGAACGCCTAGTCGATGCCCACGTCGAGCCTGAGCTGCAACCCTTTCGCCAATTCCTGTGTCGCCTTCTTCAAAGGACTCCGTCCCCCTGGCACGAACAGCAGAGTCACCAACAGCTTGAGCCTCTGGAGCGCCTGCTCCACCAACAGTACTTAACAGGAAGGTTGGCTTGGCGGCAGTTGTGGCAAGTGACCCTGAACTCGCCTGCCGCGCTCCCAGATCACACCCTTGTCCAGCTAGGAACTCCGTCCCACTGGCGCGAACAGAGCTTACCAACCCACGCCAGCGCCGAAATCCGTTGGGCTGCCTATCAGCGGCTGGGCCAACACCTGGAGGCCCATGCAGATCTGGGTGGGTTTATCCTCAGCACCCTGATCCGCGACCACCTGTGGGAGGCCCAATGGCGGGGCTATGACTCTGCTGCCGACCTGTATCTGGCCCGCCACGGCCTGACTCAAACTTTTTTGGAGAACCTCCTGGAAGGGATCCGCGATCGGTTGGATCTGTTCCAGCGCTATTACCGCCTCAAAAGCCGAAACATGGGGCGTTCCATTCGCATCTGCGACTTGCGTGCGCCCTGGCGGGATCCCGTTCCACCCCTGACCCCTGCTGAGGCCACCTCTCTAATCTGGGCTGCTTTGCAGGACTTTTGCCCTGAGTGTGCTGCCCAGGCCAAACCCTGGCTGCTGGAAGTCGGCGCTATCGCAACCGAGGCAGACAAGCCCACTCGCGTCAGCGAAACAGAGTCCTCGTCTAGACCAGGAGAAACGGGATCCGGCGGGAGCGAGCTCTTGTTGAAGACCCTTGCCACCCTCAGCCGGCGGCTCCGGCCTGAGGATCCCCAAGTTTGGCTGGATCTAGAGGAGATGCAAGGGGCTACTCAGCCGTGGTGCTCTCTACCTCCAGCGCGAACGTGGGGAGTGCAGGCCCACACCATCTTTTTGCAGCAGATACTCCTGGATCACCTGGTTGCATTGGCAGTGGGATCCCCCCGCGTGGGCAGGCCCGCTCTTTACGACCCGGAGGGGCAAGCTGTTCCGCACCGCTGGCGGGAACGCTCCGGCAGCCTCAAGTTGGCCCAGGCCCTGTTGATACATCATCTGGAAGCCCAGTTGCAGGCGGTGTTTTACCAGGGTTTGATCGGTCGGCTGGAGCTGCTCCTCTATCGGTCGGGGATCCCCGAATGGGAAAACGGTGTAACCTACTCCTCCTGGGTGAGCGAAGAGTGGTTGAAGCTGTGTCAGGAGCTGTGCGGAGATGCGGTGGAACTGTTGCCGGAACACCAGTTCTACTGGGTGGGGATGCCGGAGCTGTTTCTCCGCCCCTTCAGTGCCTATCAGGCCAGCCTTGCCAGCCTGGTGGCCTTGGCCTGTCACCGCCGCTATCATGATTCTCCGCGCAACTTTCTGCCCCACTACCTTCGTTGGTTGGCCAGCCCGCCCGGATCCCTGACTTTGGCAGAAACCACCCAGATGCTGCAGGCGGATCTGAGCGACCCAGAGGGAGTGTTGCAGGCGCTGGAGGAGCTGGAGCATTGGATCGAGACGCTAGAAAAGCTGCTGGAAGAGGATCCGGATCGCTGACCCACCCTTGTTCTCTTGGACGTAGGCATGCCCTGCGGCGGGAAGATCCTGCGCCCGACTCCTGCGAACCCACTCCGGCAGCACCAGCCATTAAAGCGCGTCCCTTCCTGAAATGGGCAGGGGGGAAAGGACAACTGCTGAGCCAATACGAACCCTTTTTCCCTCGCACCTGGAACACCTATCACGAGCCCTTTTTGGGGGGTGGAGCGGTCTTTTTTCATCTGGCCCAAGGGATCCCATCGGGTTCTCGACACTTTGTTTTGTCGGATATCAACCCTGAGCTGGTGAATGTGTATCGCTGCGTGCGGGATCACGTGGAGGAGCTTATCGCCCTGCTCAGCCACCACCAAGCCCACCACAGCCGGGATTATTACTACACCATCCGCGCGGCTCGATTTGAAGATCCGGCGCAACGGGCTGCCCGCCTGCTGTATCTGAACAAGACCTGTTTTAATGGCCTCTACCGGGAAAACTCGCGGGGAGAGTTCAATGTCCCTTTGGGCCGTTACCGTAATCCCCGCATTTGCGACGCGGAGAACCTACGGGCCGTGGCACGAGTTTTGCAAGGCGTGGAGATCACAGTGCAGCCGTTTTGGCAGGTGCTCGAACGAGCCGAACCCGGAGATTTCGTCTATTTGGATCCCCCTTACCATCCCCTTTCTGCCAGCAGCAGCTTCACCGCCTACAGCCGGTTTGCCTTCGGCGAAGCGGAACAGATCCGCCTGCGAGAGGTGTTTGGAACCTTGGCCGACCGAGGCGTGCAGGTGCTGCTCTCCAATTCCGATTGCCCCTTCGTGCGGGAACTGTACCGGGATTACCCCATCCAGACCATCTCCGCCAGCCGTGCCATCAACGCCCAGGGCCACAAACGCGGCCCCATCACCGAGGTCTTGGTGCTGAGCCATCCCAGCCTGGCCTCTGCCCGTAGTGGGCCGGAAGGGATCCCGTTTTGCCCCAGAACCGTCTAAGGTGGACGCGATAGCGGTGCGGAGCACAATGGATGAGCAGGTCGAGATCCGAGGCGGGATCTTGAGCTTGGACACAGTGAGACCACGGGGACAACAGCGCATGGATCCACGAGAAATTGAGGCGTTGGTACGGGCCGCCCTGCCCGGTGCGAGAGTACAGGTGGAAGACACGGTCGGCGATGGCCACCATTTCCAGGCCATTGTGGTGGCGGAACAATTCCAGGGCTTGCCCCTGATCAAACAGCACCGGCTGGTGAATGAGGCCCTGAAAGCCTACCTGCAGGATGGCCGCCTACATGCTTTGGCCCTGCGCACCTTTACCCCCGCTCAGTGGGAGCAACTCCAGGGGCCGGATGGCTGATCGCGACAGCAGGACAGAGTCCCCTTGAGCCAAGAGGGTCATTTCCGGTCGCGCTGGGCATCGCCTCGATTCCCGGCTCCTCTCTTCCTTTGGGAAAGGGGCTGGAGCTGTCGCAAACGGGAATCCTCAAGGGATCGCCTCAAAGCGGCTTGAAACAGCCACAACCCACCTCTAACCAAAGCTGACGCGGAGCAGGGAAAAATCATCTTCAAAGTCCGTCCGCCCCTGAAAGGATTGGGCCTCATGGATCACCTGATCCAGGCCACCGTCAGCGCTCTTGCTCAGCAGGGCTATCAAACTGTTCAGCCCCCAGAGTTCTCTCTGCGGGTTTATGACTTCGTAAACTCCATCGCTGAACAGGTAGAGATGGCTGTTCTCCGGGATCCGCACCTGATCCCTTCGAAAAGTGGGGTCGGGCAAAACGCCGATGGGCACGTTGGGGGTCGTCAACAGGAGCGAATCCTGGCCACGGGCGAGCAGAGCAGGTGGGTGGCCGGCACTGGCAAAAGAGAGCAGACGGGATCCCGGCTGGTAAACCCCGTACCAAAGGGTGAAGTACATCTCATGGTGGGATCCCATTTGAAAAGAGTGGTTGAGGGCGCGCAAGACCGCGTCCGGCTGGCGGGGATCGGCATCGGCCAAGCCTTGAGTGCGCAACTGGTTCATCACCGACACCGACAACAGAGCGGATCCCACCCCATGCCCCGACACATCCAGCAGATAGATGGCCAGGTGTTCCTCATCCAGCCAATGATAGTTAAACGAATCTCCCCCCAATTCCTGGGAGGGCAAAAAGCGCCACTCGAGGGTCACTTTGCAGTCGGGAAAATAGGCCGGCTCCGGCAGGAGAGAACGCACATAGCTGGCCGCCTCGGCCAATTCTGCCCGTAACCTGGCCGTTTGCTGCTGCAGGTCATAGCTGAGCTGGTGTAAGCGCAGCCCGGCCCGCACACGTGCCCGCAACTCATTGGGGTCGATGGGTTTGCTTAGAAATTCATCTGCTCCGGCATCCAGGCCCTGGATGCGGTCTTCGACCTCGGTGCGGGCGGTGAGCAAAATAAAAAACGTCGTGGAAAACTTGGGATCGGCTTTGATGCGTCGGCAAACCTCCAGCCCATCCATGTCCGGCATCATCCAGTCACAGATGATCAGCCCCGGCACCAGCAGGTGGGCTTGCTCCAGCCCCTCGGAACCGTTGCTGGCCATCTCCACGGTGTAGCCCTGTCGCTCCAGGGATCGCTTCAACACCAGCCGAATTGTGGGATCGTCGTCAACAATCAAAATGGTCGTCATGACCGCTGCACCCCAATCCTGAAGTCAAAACGCATCCAAACCCAACTCCAGCCCGATATCCCATACCGATAGGCAGATCTTTCATCCTAGCTTAGGGGTTGCAGCAGGAAAACCGGCTCGGCAAGCAGTTCACGACAACGGGGAAGGCCTCAACAGCTTCATCCATCGGAGCTGAAGGTGCGTATCACTTCGGGGATCCCCAAAACCGTGGTTGCACGCTACCCAAAAGCTAACCGTTTCTAGATACTGGTGGCAGCAGATCATTGCGAGGCAGGTTTTGGGCAGATTCTTCTTGAGAGACTTCCATTGGATACAGAGATACAGATCACACTCATCCATCCTTCGCCCGTTTAGAGTGAACTTTAAGATTCAACGGCCTTTGCCGCATGAGCACATCTCCCCTATCCTTATCCCCTCCCTCCGTTCAGGATTCACAGGCAACTTCGCCCCCGGCACCCAGCGAAGTTCCCAGGGGAGAAATCCGGCTGGAGGACTTGGATGAGAAGCAATTGTTGGCCGGCCTATCGTCGGTGGTGTTGAACCCAGCAGCTTGGAGTTGCTTCAGCGTCAGCGAAACCAGCCGCCTGCTACGCCCCCTGCAAATCTGCCCCGACTTGACAGGAACTCCCGTTCTCTCCCCAGGGGCCACTGCCGAAGTGGTCTATAAGTTCCTGCTGAGCGACGGTCGGATCGGAACCATGAAGGGGCTGATCTCCATCGAAGACTTCCGCAGCGAGCGGCTGCGCTCCGTTTACGATCAGCTTCACATCGAAAAGATTATACCGGTCTTCACCGAGTCGGTTGTGGTGCAAATCATCGACCATTTGAAACCGATTTTTGCCCGTGACTTGGATGAGCTGCTTTGGCAAGAAAGTTTTTACTTTACCCCTCAGGATCTGCGCCAGCAGGAGTTCTTGTTGCGCGGCCTACGGCCCGAGGCGATCCCACGCAGCTTTCGGCCTCACCTGCAAAGGGTCTACACCCAGATTATGAAGGTGTGTCGCAGCTTGCCCAACATCGCCTTCCAACTGTGTCTGCGAGCCTACCTGGAGTACAACGAGGTCAAGAACAGGCATCTGCTGGCGCTTCTACTCAGCAAGTATTTTTACACGCTCTACCGCATTGGTGGGTTGGACGGTTGGGAAAGTGGGGATCCGGTGGAGCTGGGATCCCTGCGCTCCTCCAATCGGCAGGCTCGACTCCAGGCTCTTGCTCGCCTTCTAACCCTGGACAACGACAGCGACGCTCCCCTGGTGGGCATTGGGGGCAGCGGGCTGGGGGGCAGCTATTTCAGCGGGGAACGGGAGCCTACTGGTGTTGAGATGGTGAGCTCGGAGGAGATTGAAAAGCTGCGGCAAGATGTGGAGGTGGCCCGCGGCCAGATCGCCGAGGCCCAGCAATTGGTGGCCCAATATCAGGAGGAGAAAAAACAGGAACTGCTCACCCGCCTTCAGGATCCGGGAAAGTTTCTCCTCTTCAGCATTCATCAGTTTTTTGACACCCTCTTCGGAACCCTGCCCGGGGAGGTGAAAAGCGAGTACGGGGCAGTTTGGGTGCCGCGCACCTCCTACTTGGATGAGAAGGAGCGAGATGAGCTGACAGAGCATTTGCGCCTGATCACCAGCGAGGCCTATTTGGTCAGCGTTCCCTCTGCCGAGGCCACCCTCATCGGCTATTGGCGAGTTTTGGCGGATTCCTTCTACAACCAATGGGTTTTGAATCAGTATAAGCAATTGCAGAGCTATGGGGTGGATTTGGAGCAACAGGGCATCCAGATTCTGGAACGAGAACGATTTCTGGATGAGGTTCAGTTGCGCTTTGCCGCCCGCCACCGAGAAATTGTGACTCAAAATGTAGAGAAAATCACCCGAATTGTGGTGGATAGCCTGGCCAAGCGGGTGGCCCTCAACACCGGCCAGCAAAGTTTTCAGGCTATGCGGGCCAAGTTGACCACCGTTTTGGATATGGACATTTCCCGCAAAGACGTGGGGGAAGTCAAGCGGCTGATCGACTACTTCACCGATGTGTTTTTGGGCAAGCGGGAGGAGCTGCGCTCCCCCTATCCGGTGGGCACGATTTTACAAGTCAAGGCGGCCATTGAGGCTCGCCCCCCCGATAGCCGCACCCGCATTGGTCTGGAAATTTTGGGTCAGCTCTACCGCGAGTACGTTCCTCTACTGGGATCCGCACCGAGGTAGGAGGAGGGCAGAGCGGCGGATCCCGTAGGCCGACAGGTTTTGGGCACAATGGGGACTGGCGTGCTGTCTAGATGGAGATTCCCCATGCGCTACCGCCAGCTTGGCCACAGCCCTTTGCAAGTTTCCGAGATCTGCCTGGGCACCATGACCTTTGGGCAGCAGAATACTTTGTCTGAGGCTTTCGAACAGCTCGACTACGCGGTGGAGCACGGGATCAACTTCATCGATACCGCCGAGATGTACCCGGTGCCGGCGCGGGCGGAAACCCAGGGATCCACCGAGCGCTACATCGGCGAGTGGCTGCAACACCAACCGCGGCATCGCCTGATCCTGGCCACCAAGATCACCGGCCCTGGTCGGCCCTGGCATTGGATTCGCGGCGGATCCCTGTCCATTACCCGCGACAACCTCAGGCAGGCGGTGGCCGGTAGCCTCAAACGCCTGAAGACCGACTACATCGACCTCTACCAGATCCACTGGCCGGATCGCTACGTGCCCCTGTTTGGGGGCGTTGCCTACGATCCCAGCCAGGAGCGGCCCACCGTTCCCATTGCCGAGCAGTTGCAGGCTCTGGCGGAATTGGTGCAAGAGGGTCTCATTCGCTACATCGGCCTGAGCAACGAAACCCCTTGGGGGGTGAGCAAGTTCTGCCAGGTGGCCGAGCAACTGGGGTTGCCCAAGGTGGTCTCGATTCAGAATGCCTACAGCCTCATCAACCGCACGTTTGAAATGGGCCTGGCGGAAGTCTGCCGCCACGAGCAGGTGGGCTTGCTGGCCTACAGCCCGCTCGGATTTGGGCTGCTGACGGGCAAATATCTGGGGGGGGTGAAGCCGCCGGGATCCCGTTTGGCCTTGTTTGAAGGCTTTGGCCAGCGGTACCGCAAGCCGAATGTGGAAGAAGCGGTGGCCGCCTATGTGCAAATTGCCCGCCGGCACGGTCTGACACCGGCCCAGTTGGCTTTGGCCTTTGTGCGCAGCCGCTGGTTTGTCACCAGCACCATCATTGGGGCCACCAGCCTGACCCAACTCAAAGAGAACCTCAGTTGCCTGGATGTGGAGCTGTCCCCGCAGATCCTGGCGGAGATCGAGGCGGTGCACCAGCGCTACCCCAATCCTGCCCCTTAAGAGGTTGGCGAAACCGACGGCCAAATAGAACTTTTCGGAAGGTTTCCTCGTCTGGATGTGCGGTTTGGATATCCTCTCCAACTCTTCTGTCCGGCCAGTTTCTATGGCCTCTCCCAGCCAAGAGTGGGGATCCGAGACCTGAATCCTGTACCAAGAACCTGAGGTGTGAACGATGCGTGAGCTTTCCCTTTGGCAGGGCTGGAAAACCGCCGCTCTGGTGATCAGTTGCAGCAGCTTGGCCTGGCTTGGGGATCCCGCTTGGGCCCAACTGTCCGATATCAGCACCTATTGGGGTGCCCAGTACATTGCTGGGTTGAATGAACGGCAGATCATCGGCGGCTTCCCGGATGGCACCTTTCGCCCCAACGAGTCCATCACCCGTGCCCAATTTGCCGTCATTGTCACCAAAGCTTTTGGCCTAGATACCAACGTTCCTGTGCGCTCCTTTGCCGATCCGATTCCCAGTTGGGCGGCTCCCTCCATCGGCGCAGCGGCAGCGGCAGGGTTTGTTTCCGGCTTCCCGGACGGCACCTTTCGTCCCAACGATGTGCTCACCCGTGCACAAGCCATCACCGTCCTAACCCGTGCAGCCACCAACGGCAGGCTCATCGAAGATGCCGGCCAAATTGACGCGATCCTATCCGCGTTCGGCGATGCCAATTTGGTTCCCAACTTTGCCCGCGCCCCCATCGCGACAGCAGTTCAGGAAGGGCTGTTGGTGCTCTACCCCAACCCCACCCAATTGAATGCCCAGGCGGTGGCCACGCGGGGGGAAGTGGCTGCTCTTACCTACCAAGCGCTGGCCAAGGTGGGCCGGGTGCCCAATTTGGATCCGCCGGTGGGGGCTGCCATTCCCGGCCCTGGGATCCGCACCGAGCTCCTTGCCCAGGTCACTCCTACGCCCGAACCCCTGACCACGCCGGACATTCCCATTGAGCCTCTGGTGGAAACGCTGCCCGCCGCTCCAGAGGTGAGAACCTTCTTTGCCCGCGAAGAGCTGGGATCTGTAAACCCAGGAGATACGATTACCGTGTTTTTGCTGGGATCCCCAGGGGCGCAGGGATCGTTTTCCATCCCCGGCATTGCCTACAACCTGCCACTGCAGGAAACCCGCCCAGGGCAATACGAGGGCAGCTACACCTTCCGCAGCCAAGACCGGGCCTCAGAAGCGCCTGTTTTTGCCCGCCTGGAGCGGGATGGACTGGTGACCCTGGTGCAGTTGCCGGACAAAACCATTACCATCGGGCGGGTTACTGACACCACCTTCCCCACCATCAGCGAACTGGCCCCTCCCAATGGATCCCTAACCGACAACTCTCGCCCCTCCATCTCAGCCCGTTTCCAAGATGACCAAGGAATTGACCTGAATAGCTTTACCTTGCTGGTGAACAATGTGGATGTCACCGCCCAAGCCCAGCTCACCCGCACCGGCTTCGCCTACACCCCAGCCGAGCCGCTGCCCACCGATCGACCGACCTTGATCGCCGTCCAAATTGCCGATACCAGCGGCAACACCACCATCCAGCAGTGGTCTTTCCAGGTGCAGGCCGCCCAGCCCACTCCCACACCAACTCCAACCCCAACACCGACAGCCACGCCCACACCGACCCCAACGCCGACTCCAGCTCTGACCCCAACGCCAACCCCAACACCGGTAGCTACGCCTACTCCCACACCCACGCCGGAAGCTACACCCACCCTGACTTCAACACCGACCCCCACACCCACTCCGACTCCACAGCCTGGCGGGGAGCCTTCACCTTCTCCTTCTCCAGAAGGACGGTCTCCTGCAGAACCCAAGCCGGAGTCCAGCCCCGAGGCTCAGGAGAGTGAGGCTACAGAGTCTCCTAAGCCAGAATCCCCAGCCCCCCAGCCAGGGGATCCCGGCGGACCGACTCCTTCTCCTTCCCCCAGCCCCTAGGGAAAACTCGATCCAGACCCCGAACAGGCTCAATAGTGTTTTAAGAGCTTCCGATCCCTTAATACCTACTAAATCTAGTGGGCACAAGCGGGGCAGGATGTTAAGCTACTGCCAGTTGCGACCGGATGGGATCCATGAGCTCAACCTTGCAGCCGTTCCTGCATTTGTTGCAGAGGAGTTCCTTTTGGGGGGTGTTGATAGCCGGTGCCGTTACCCCGGTTGCTGCTCAGCAGTTCGAGTTCACCCCTCAGCCGGTGCCCCCCAGGGGGGATCCCGTCCCTACCTTGCCCTTGCTGAGCCCTCCGCCCTCCCCCGGCTCTGCCACGGCCCTGCCACCGGTACCTCAGGTGCCGCAAATGCCGCTGGATCCCACAGCTCCGGTTTTGGATCCGATCCCGGTGGTGCCCGTTCAAGCGGCCCCAGGTGGACACCCCCCCCAAGGCGAAGCCTATTCCTATCAACGTCGGCCCGACCTCAGTCCAGGTGGGGATCTCCCTGGAGCCACGCGGGGCGAGCTGCCTGCCGGCACCCGTATTCTCCTCACGGCTTACCGCCCCATCACCTTCCAGCCCTACCAGGCCATCAACGGCCACCTGGAAGTCTCCGAGCCGGTGGTGGATCGCTTTGGCCAGGTGGTGATCCCGGCAGGGAGTGTAGTGTGGGGCACTTTTGAGCCGGTTTACCGAGAACTGAAGTTGTCTGGCCGGGAGGCGGAGAGCGCCGATCCCCAAGAGCGGGTCGTCGGCAGCCGCTTTGTGGCCAACCGCCTCACCATCGGCTCTTCCACCTACTTGGTGAGAGGCCAATCTGCGCCGCTACCAGTCGGGTTGGATCGCAACGCCGACGTCGGCACAACTGTAGCCCGCGGGGCAGGCTATGGGGCAGCAGGTGGGTTGGCCTTGGGGATCCTCACGGGGGGATGGGGCTTTTTGCCGATCTTGGCCGGCAGCTTGGCCGGCGCTGCGGCAGGCAGTACCAATATTGACCGGGTGGTGACGCTGCAGCCCAATACGTTGGTGGAGCTGGAACTGACCGATAGCCTGATCATCCAATAACTGGTCAACGCTCTCTTGCGCTGGGGCAGCTCGGTAGAGTAGAAGAGAGCCCCCTCCATTGGTTCCATGGCCTTCTGGATCTACGTTGTGCCCCCGCTGGCCGGGCTGGTGATCGGCTATTTCACCAACGACATTGCCATCAAAATGCTGTTCCGGCCCTACCGCCCCTATCGGGTTTTCGGCTGGCGCATCCCCTTCACCCCCGGTTTGATCCCGCAGAACCAACCCCGTCTGGCCAAGCAGATCGCCAAGACCATCATGGGATCCCTGCTCACGCCGGAGGAACTGCACAATCTGGCCCGTAAGCTGCTGCAAACCGAGCGCATGCAAGCAGGGATCCGCTGGCTGCTGGGGGTAGCTCTGGATCGGCTGCAAAACCCTGAGCAGCAGCAGCAAACCGCCCAGGTGTTGGCGCGCATTTTGGCCGATCTGTTTAACGAGTCGTTGCCCCGCCTGGTGAAGGTGCTGGCCCGTCAAGAAACCTTTTTGGAAGGGCCGATTAACCAACTGTTCGACCAGGTGTTGCTGGAGCTGCGTCTCAGTGCCGAGCAGGCCAAGCAGCTCTCAGAGTGGATCTTGAAGCAGGCGCTGCCCCCAAAGGTGTTGCGGCAGAACTTGGTGGACTTTCTCACCGATCGCAACATCGAATCCCTGGATGAGGAGTTTCGTGAACGGGCCACCGGCTCCTACTGGGTGGTGGCCAACCTGTTCGGCCTGAAAAATGCCCTGCTGCGCCTGCGCACCTATTGTCTGGAAGAGCCGGAAGGGGCAGAGGCCATCTTGGAAGATCTGCTCAAAGACATCAACGCCCCCCGCCGCCTGACCGAGATCCTGCAGAACCTCTCTCTGCAAAACCTGCCGGTTTCCGCCGTGCGTCAGTTGCGCCGTGCCCTCCGCGACGGGATCCAAGATTACCTGCGCAGCCAAGGGCCAGAGGTTATCAAAGGGCTGGGGGAGACCATCGATTGGGAAAAAGTGGCCAGCCTGGTGTTGGGACGCCTGCGCAACTCCAAGGCGTTGATCACCTCCATCGACCAGATCAGCGCCGACCTGGCTCTGGTCTTGGAGCGCTACCTAGAACGAGATCTCGAATCCCTGATGATGCAGGTGATCCCGGTGTTGAACTTGGATCAGGTCATTGCCGATAAAGTCAACGCCACCTCCCCTGCCGACCTGGAGCAGGCCATCCAGCAGATCGTGCGCCAAGAACTCCAGGCCATCGTCAACTTAGGCGGCCTCCTCGGCTTTTTGGTGGGCTGTGTGCAGGTGCTGTTCTTGCTGGGCTGACGAGTTTGGGTTGGGCTTTGACTTTGGCTATGATATGAGAATGCGATTAACAATTCTCCACACTTCGGATCTCCATGCCAATCTACATCCCTGGAACTACTTCACCGGGATCCCTGCGGAGCACGGTTTAGCCAAGCTGGCCACCCTCATCAAGCGCGTGCGAGCAGCCAGTGAGGATCCCGTCCTGCTCATCGACAGCGGCGACACTATTCAGGGATCCCCCTTGGGCAGCTACTATGCGCAAGTGGAGCGCGTCTCCCCTCACCCCTTGGCTCATGCTCTCAACGCCTTGGGCTACGACGCCTTTACCCCCGGCAACCACGACTTTAACTTTGGGCTGCAAGTTCTCCAGGATTTTATCGGCGATCTCCGCTGTCCGGTGCTCTGCGCCAACATCCTCCGCCAGAATGGGGATCCCCTCTTCCAGCCCTACCTGATCCGGGAATTGGCCGGGGTTCGCGTTGGCTTGCTAGGGCTGACCACCCCCCGCATCGACACCTGGGAGCGACCCGACTACATTGCGGGGCTGCGCTTTGCCCCCTTGTTGGAGACCGCCCGCCACTACCTATCGCTGCTGCGACCTCAGGTGGATGTTTTGATCTTGATCCTGCACAGCGGCCCCAACCAATTGCCCCCCCTGCGCACCCCTGAGCATTGGCACAACCCGGATCGCTCCGGCTGGTGCAGCAACAAAAGCCTGGCAGGGGAAAACGAACTGTTGGCCCTGGCCGAACTGGACGGCATTGACGTCATCCTCTCCGGCCATACCCACCAGACCATCGCCGGTCTGGGGGGATCCCCAGCTCTAGTGGTGCAGCCCGGCTATTGGGGCAGCCACCTCTCCCAGGTATCCCTGGAGCTGGAGCGCCAGGGCAGCCGCTGGCAAATCATCAGCAAAAGCGCACAGCTCCTCTCCGCCGAAGGGATCCCTCCCGATCCCGAACTCTTGGCCTTGACAGAGCCCTATCATCAAGCCACCCTGCGCTACATCCGTCAGCCCATTGGCCAAGCCCGTTCTGCCTATAGCGGCGGTCTGGCAGCCCGTCTGGGGGCCAACCCTCTGGCAGAGCTGCTCCATCAGGCCCAATTGCAAGCAGTGCGGGAGGCAGGATTCCCCGCAGAGCTCTCCCTGGTCAACATCTGCAGCAGCGCCGGCCTGTCAGCAGGCCCCATCTCCCTGCAAGATGCCTACAGCCTCACCGTCTACGACAACACCCTCTGCGTTTTGGAGATCACCGGAGATATTCTGCGGCGCGCCCTGGAACAGACTGCCGGCTATTTTCGCCAGTTGGATCCCAATCACCTTCCCGCCGATCCTGCTGCCGTCGTGGCCCCCGAAGCCCGCGGCTACACCTTCGACCTCTACCACGGCATCGACTACTGCTTCGATCTCACCCGCCCCGTAGGAAAGCGTCTGGTGACCTTACAATTCCGCGGACAGCCGGTGGAACCAGCACAGACCTTTCGCCTGGCCATTAACCACTACCGAGCCGGCGGCGGCGGCGGTTACAGCATGTTCCAAGAAGCCCAAACCCTGTGGATCTCAGCCGATAGCATCCGCGACTTTCTGGTCTACTATATTCACACCCACTCCCCCATTCAACCCATCTACAGCCCCAACTGGCGCCTAATCCCCGACTTGGCCAAGATCTACTTCCCCGATTGCCTGGGCCGGCCACGGGAACATCTGCTGGTCGGCTAGGAAAGAAAAGATATTGACTTCAACTGGCTGAAAGAGAACCCGGTAGAATACGATCAGCACAGAGCCCGGTTTGGCTGAATGCACCGGCGGTTTTGAAACTGCCAAACTGGGGATATCCGAGTCACTGCTCATTGCTAACACTTGCCGACATCGCCCATGACTGCCGAAGAGAAGCAACCGATGGCCCCAGAAGATACCTATCCTGAACTACAGGAAGAAGAGATCGACGTAGAGGCAGAGCTGGAGAAGCTGATTTTGGAAGATAGCGAAGCAGAAGCCGGTACCTCCTCCGGAGAAACCGCAGCTGAGCCTTCTCCAGATCCCGGTGAAGCTCTCAAGCAGCTCCAGCACGAGTTGGAAGTTGTCCGCCAGCAACTCAAAGAGAAAGAAGACGCCTACCTGCGCCTCTACGCCGATTTTGAAAACTACCGGCGGCGTACCCAGCGGGAAAAAGAAGAGTTCAGCCAAAAAGAACGGCAGAAATTTGTGCTGGAGATCTTGCCTGTTGTGGACAGCTTTGAGCGGGCTCAGCAGCAGCTGAAGCTGGAAACCGACCGCGAGCGGGAGTTGCACAACAGCTACCAGAGCGTCTACCGCCTGCTGGTGGAATCTCTGAAAAAGATGGGCGTCTCCCGCATGAAATCGGTGGGCCAGCCCTTCGACCCCAACCTGCACGAAGCCATAGCCCGTCAGCCCAGCCCAGACTATCCCGAGGATGTGGTAGCCATCGAATATCAGCCAGGTTACAAGCTGGGGGACTTGGTGATCCGTCATGCCATGGTGGCCGTCTCGGCGGGCAGCCCCGGCTCTGAACCATCCCCCTCTGCCCAGGCCACCAGCGAACCCGGCCCGGAGAGCACTCCTGCCTCTCCCCAAAACCCCCAACCTTCCTAGCCGAACTTGCTCACTTGAACCTTGACAAACAGAGCCAGAGCAGTCTCAGAAACGCTACAGTAGAGCTACGGAGACGAAAGCACCGTCTGAAGGTTTCTGCGGGATTCTGGGCAGAATGCTTTTAAGATCCGTGGAATTGCGTTCTTGGGTTGAGACTTGGCGCACGGGAAGAGGGGGCTATGGGTAAAGTCATCGGGATTGACCTGGGAACCACCAACAGTTGCGTGGCGGTTTTGGAAGGTGGTCAGCCCGTTGTGATCACCAACGCCGAGGGAGGGCGCACCACCCCCAGCATTGTCGGCTTCGCCAAGAACAACACCCGCTTGGTGGGCCAACTGGCCAAGCGCCAGGCGGTTACCAATGCTGAAAACACCATCTTCAGCATCAAACGCTTCATTGGCCGCACCTTTGCCGAGACCGAAGATGAGCGGAGGCGGGTTCCCTACAAAGTCATCCCCGGTCGAGACAACATGGTGGAAGTGGCGGTGCAAGATCGCGCCTACACTCCGCAGGAGATCTCCGCCATGATCCTGCAAAAGCTGAAGGCCGATGCGGAGGCCTATCTGGGGGAGCCGGTGACCCAAGCCGTGATCACCGTTCCCGCCTATTTTACCGATGCCCAGCGGCAGGCCACCAAAGATGCGGGCACCATTGCCGGCCTGGAGGTGCTGCGCATCATCAACGAGCCGACAGCAGCCGCCCTGGCCTATGGCCTAGACAAACAAGATCAAGACCTACGCATTCTGGTTTTCGATTTGGGTGGCGGCACCTTCGATGTCTCGGTGCTGCAACTGGGCAGCGGGGTGTTCGAGGTGCAGGCGACTGCCGGCAACAACCACCTGGGGGGGGATGATTTCGACCAAAGAATTGTCGATTGGCTCATCCGTCAGTTTTTGGAGACGGAAGGGATCGACCTCTCGCGGGATCGCATGGCCCTGCAGCGGATGCGGGAGGCTGCTGAGAAGGCCAAAATTGAGCTGTCCAGCACCCAGGTTACACTCATTAACCTGCCTTTTATCACCGCCGACGATTCGGGGCCCAAGCACCTGGAAGTGGAGCTGACCCGCGGCAAGTTTGAGGAGTTGGTGCGGGATCTGGTGGAGGCCACCGTGGAGCCTACAGAACAGGCGCTGCGGGATGCTGGCCTCTCCCCTGCAGACATCGACCGCGTGCTGCTGGTGGGCGGCTCTACTCGTATTCCCGCTGTCCAGGAGAAAATTCGGCAAATCTTCAAAAAAAACCCAGATCGCTCCGTCAACCCGGACGAGGCGGTGGCCCTTGGCGCTGCCATCCAGGCAGGCGTGGTGGGTGGAGAAGTGAAAGATCTACTGCTGCTGGACGTGATCCCTCTCTCGATTGGGGTGGAAACGCTGGGGGGAGTCTTCACCCGCATCATCGAGCGCAACACCACCATTCCCACCAGTAAAACCCAGATTTTCTCCACTGCCACCGATGGCCAGAGTGTGGTGGAGATTCACGTCCTGCAGGGAGAGCGGGCCATGGCCAAAGACAACAAAACCTTGGGCCGCTTTCAGCTGACCGGGATCCCGCCGGCTCCCCGTGGGGTGCCCCAGATCGAGGTTTCTTTTGACATCGATGCCAACGGGATCTTGAAAGTCTCAGCCCGAGAAAAGGGGACGGGGATCGAGCAGAGCGTCAAGATCACCAATAACGGTGGCCTGAGCAGCAGCGAGATCGAGCGGATGCGCCGAGAAGCGGAGGCTTATGCCGAAGAAGATCAGCGCCGGCGGCAGTTGGTGGAAGCCCGCAACCAGTCGGACAGCCTGCTCTACAACTACGACAAAACCCTGCAGGAGCATGGCAATCGTCTCAGCGAAGCTCGAATCCAGCGGGGGGCTCAGGTGGCGGGCACATTGAGGGCATTGCTGGCAAATGATAACGTAGACTTAGCAACTTTACGGAACGCAATGGAAGAGCTGCGGGCTGTCCTTCTGGAGATGGGTAGCGAGATCTACGGAGCTCGCTAAGGCTTCTTGTTAGCTGCTCTCCCCCGGCTCCGGTGCCTTGCAAGCTTGCTGCGGTTGTGCTGCCTGACAAGTTGCATCTCAAGTGTGTCTGATGTTTTGATCTTTAACCTCTTCTGAAGCGCTTCTATGGCTCGCGACTACTATGAAATCTTGGGGGTTAGCCGCGATAGCTCCAAAGAGGAGATCAAGCGCGCCTATCGACGGTTGGCTCGTAAGTACCACCCGGATGTCAATAAGGAGCCAGGCGCCGAGGAGCGCTTCAAGGAGATCAACCGTGCCTATGAGGTGCTCTCTGATAATGAGCTGAAAGCCCGCTACGATCGCTTTGGAGAAGCGGGTTTGAGTGGAGCTGCTGCGGCAGCAAGTGGATTCCAGGATTTTGCGGGGATGGGTGGCTTTGCCGACATTTTCGAGAGCTTTTTCACCAACTTTGCAGGGGCGGGAGCCGGCTATGCCCGCAGTCGCCAGGGGCCGGTACGGGGCGATGATCTGCGCTTTGACCTAAAACTGGAGTTTCTGGAAGCCATCTTCGGCGGCGAAAAGCAAATTCGCATCAGCCACTTGGAAGTCTGCAACGTCTGTGGGGGCAGCGGGGCCAAGCCCGGTACGGAGGTGAAAACTTGCCCCACCTGCGGAGGTGGCGGTCAGGTGCGACGGGCAACCCGCACGCCGTTTGGCAACTTTACCCAGGTCTCGGTTTGTCCCACCTGTGGTGGCAGCGGTCAGGTGTTGGAGGAGCCCTGCTACAACTGCAACGGCGAGGGCTTGGCCCAAACCACGAAGAAACTGCGCATCAACATCCCAGCCGGCGTGGATAGTGGCACCCGTTTGCGGGTTTCTGGGGAAGGCGATGCCGGTCGACGCGGTGGCCCGCCCGGGGATCTCTACGTCTACCTATTTGTGGAACCGGATCCCGACTTCCAGCGAGATGGCCTGACCATTCTCTCGGAGGTGCGGGTGAGCTATTTGCAGGCCATCTTGGGGGCCAAGGTCTCTGTGCCCACCGTGGACTCGAAAGCCGGCCTGGAGGAGGAGGTGGAGCTGACCATCCCAGCCGGATCCCAGCCGGGTACAGTGCTGACCCTGGAGGGCAAGGGGGTACCTCGCATTGGCAACCCGATGTCTCGGGGCGACCACCAAATCACGCTGGTGGTGGAGATCCCCACCCGCATCAGCTCAGAAGAGCGGGAATTGCTCATGCGCCTGGCTGAGCTGCACGGAGAACGCATCAACAAGCGGGATGGTTTCTTGGGCGGGTTGTTGCGGGGGCTGGCCCAGATGCCTGGCAACCGGGAGCGTGAGGAAGAATGACTGCAGAGGCTGTTTCGTCGGAAGAGGTCAAGTTTATCCTTGACCAGCGGGGGATCCCTTGCCCACTTAACTACGTGCGGGCGAAGCTGCGCCTGGAGCGCATGGCTCCTGGAGAACTGCTGGAGCTATGGCTGGATGCGGGAGAACCTCTGGAGCAGGTGCCCAACAGTCTAGCCATGGCCGGGCATCGGATTGAGGGACAGGCAGCTTCCCCCGAAGGCCATTACATTCTCTGGGTGCGTCGCGGCACACCTGCGTCGCCATGAACCCGGTGAAACCGGAAGGAAAAGATTGTACCGGCTGGGTGCGAGCAGCGCAGGCCAACTTTTATCGCGTGCGTATCGATCCAAGTTTGGCTGCCCTCTTTCCCAAGATCCCGGCTCGGTTTCCGGTTGAAAAGCCCACCCCGGCGGAGATTCTCTGTACCAGTCGGGCCAAGCTGAAAAAAATGGGTCAGCAGGTGATGGTGGGGGACTGGGTGGAGGTGCGCTTGCCGCCTGCTGCCGCCGACCTCTGGCCGGAGCGGGGGGTGATCGAGGCGATCCTGCCGCGGCGCACTCAGCTGCCTCGACCTGCTATTGCCAACGCGACCCAAGTTCTGGTGGTGGTGGCCCTGGCCGAGCCCGACCCTGAGCCCAACGCCCTCAGTCGTCTGCTGGTGCAAGCCGAGGCCAGCCAACTGCGGGTTCAGGTGGTGTTGAACAAATGCGACTGCGTGGATCCAGAAGTGGCGACAACTTGGGTGGAGCGTCTGCAGAGGTGGGGATATGAGCCTCTGTTGGTCAGTGCCCACACCCAAGCTGGGATCCCCCAGTTGCAACAGTGCTGTCGAGATCAGATCTCGGTGGTGACAGGCCCTTCCGGGGTGGGCAAATCCAGCTTGCTCAATCGGCTGCTGCCGGACGTTCGGCTGGCCACTCAGGCCGTCTCCAGACGTTTGGGCCATGGTCGGCACACCACCCGCCATGTGGAGCTGTTTCCTTTGCCGGAAGGCGGTTGGATCGCCGATTCGCCGGGATTCAATGCTGGCGAAGGGATCCCGCCGGTGCATCCTTTGCAGTTGATACGGTGCTTCCCCGAAGTAAGGGATCGCTTGGGCGCCTGTCAGTTTCGCGATTGCCTGCACCATCGAGAGCCGGGCTGTGGGCTCCGAGATCTGGATTGGGAACGACGGACTTTTTACTTGCAGCTTTTGCAAGAAGTCCAGCAGGTGCAAAAGGCATCGGTGGGCCTTATCCAGCCTGGCCAAGATCCCAGTCTCGCCAGAATTGCGCGAAAGACCCCAATCTGAGGACTATAGTCATTCCAAATGAGACACTCCTCAAGCATTCCGTGCAGCTTCTGCGACCACTCCCAGCCCCTCTTCCTTTGGGAGAGGGGAGTTAGGAACCAATACACAATACAACAGAAATGTTTCATTCCTGTCTAAAATGACTATAAAACGACCGTAGAATGTCAGGTCGACCAGATCTTGCGGATGGGCAAGGTGAAGCCCGGCAGCACGTCCTCTCCCGATAAGGTTTCCGGATCTTCGACCAATTCCGGCGCTTGCCCTTGTCGGTAGATCATCACCCGCTTGGCCTTGGGATCCAGCAGCCACCCCAGCCGGCAGCCGTTGTCCATGTATTCTTGCATCTTGGCCTGAGTTTGGATCCAAGAATCGGTGGGCGAGAGGATCTCCACCACAAAATCGGGGCACAAGGGCAAAAATCCTTGACGGACTGAGGGATCCAAAGCTTCCCACTTTTCAATCGGGATCCAGGCCAGGTCAGGGGAGCGGTCGCTGCCTGAAGGCAAGGAAAATCCGGTGGAAGAATCAAAGCTTTTCCCTCGGCCCGATTGCCGATTCCAAAGATAAACTTCCCCGGCAATTTCAAAGTTAAGATTGCCCGTTTCCCCACCGGTTGGAGACATGATGACCAATTCTCCTTGGGCAGTACGCTCCAGCTTCAGGTCAGGATTGGCGGCACAAAGCCGGATAAAATCTGCTCGGCTGAGGGTTATCAGGGGAGATAGATTCAGAGTCAGAGCAGCCATGGTAGTGTGACTCCGCCTGTTTTTGGCCTATCGCTCAACATTTTTACTGCAGCTGTTTCCAAGGTTGGGAGAGTTCTGCAATTGCGTGGGATCCCTGTCATGCAAGAGATCCATCAGAGTTGGCTGGGTTAAGGGTGTGGAAAAAAGCTGTATCAGGGATCGTAAATCCGTGAAAGCTACTCATATCAAGCCGACCAGATCTTGCGAATGGGCAAGGTGAAGCCCGGCAGCACGTCCTCTCCTGATAGGGTTTCCGGATCCTCGACCAATTCCGGCGCTTGCCCTTGTCGGTAGATCATCACCCGCTTGGCCTTGGGATCCAGCAGCCACCCCAGCCGGCAGCCGTTGTCCATGTATTCTTGCATCTTGGCCTGAGTTTGGATCCAAGAATCGGTGGGCGAGAGGATCTCCACCACAAAATCGGGGCACAAGGGCAAAAATCCTTGACGGACTGAGG
The DNA here is from genome assembly GCF_047461975.1 of Synechococcus sp. R55.3. Taxonomy (NCBI): domain Bacteria; kingdom Bacillati; phylum Cyanobacteriota; class Cyanophyceae; order Synechococcales; family Synechococcaceae; genus Synechococcus; species Synechococcus sp. R55.3. The sequence goes on from NZ_JANSIG010000003.1 coordinate 46,309, forward strand.
GATCCAAAGCTTCCCACTTTTCAATCGGGATCCAGGCCAGGTCAGGGGAGCGGTCGCTGCCTGAAGGCAAGGAAAATCCGGTGGAAGAATCGAAACTTTTCCCTCTGCCCGATTGCCGGTTCCAAAGAGTTAAGTCTGTGGTGATTTCGGCGTTCCAGTGGCCCGTTTCCCCACCGGTTGGAGACATGATGACCAATTCTCCTTGGGCAGTGCGCTCCAGCTTCAGCTCAGGATTAGCCGCACAAAGCCGGATAAAATCTGCTCGGCTCAGGGTTATCAGGGGAGATAGATTCAGAGTCAGAGCAGCCATGGCAAATAGAACATCCGTATACAAAACTGACTTGTCAGAATGATCCCACTGCTGAAGTGCAACCAGGAAGAAGTTCGGATGCTTGCGCTGAGTCTAAAAGCATTAGTCTAGCAGGGAAGAGCAGCTAATCGCAACCGCAGGAACTTTTTCCAGAGAGAATGCCATCCAAAACAACCTCTTCTCGCCAAATCGTGAGTTTTTAGCAAAGACTTGAACCCTTTTCTGAGCGCCATTTCCGACGGAGCTACCCGTCAGGCCAGCATTGGGATCAACAGCATCACCAAGTGCTATGGTCTAGTTTTGATTCAACGTTTTCCAGGTCTTGAGGGTGGGTGAGAGGGGAATGGAGAGAGTCTCGCTCTGGGCGATCTCCTGCTCAAAGTTTTCCCTGGCTTGGGGATGGATCCCTGCTGTGATCGCTTGCCGCAATACTTGACGACGCACCTCTTCAGTATGCTTGTCTAATGCTGCCACCAAAGCATAGAATCGATCGATTGCAAGCTCGTTGAAATAGCCAAGTGCCACTTCGGCAAAGGATCCCTTTGCACCTCGATAGAGATATCGCACCAAAGTATCGGTGGCTTCTACACCCGGTTCCCCTTTTAGGGAATGCAGGATCTCTAGATTCTTCTGCACCTCTGCCGGCGAATTGCCACAAGACACCCGCGTCAGATTCATCGACACCCAGCCCACCAAGGGTCGGCGAATTTTGAGCCAGCCGTTGAGCACTTCCATGACCCGCACTTCAGCACCATTGGGCAATTGACCGATGACATTTCCCGTAACTACAGCAGGTGTCAATCGCACGTTGGTTGGCGGATTGGGATCATCTATCTGTGTAATGCAAGGTATGGGAATATCGGTGTACACCGTGTCATCCATCTCAACCTCGTTCCCGGCGGCGCGGAGTGTGTTGATTAGCCGACTGATGACATCTTCGGGCACATCCAGTACCGACAAAAGCCAACTTTCGCTAATGCTTGGCCCCGGCCCCCAGCCAGCACGCTCCACCACAATCCACTGACCACTTTGTTTTTTGAGCAGGTAATAGCCTTCGATAACCGGAAGATCGCCAACTCCACCAGAGACGTTGGCCAGAGCATAGTTTTCGACGATGGCAATTGCCCCAATTTCCAGAGGTATGACTGGGGCACCAAGCGTTCGGTCTGCCACTTGCCGAAGATCCTCATTGAGCAGTGGGTCAGCAAGTACAGCTCGCTCTATAGCCGCACGGTCATCAGCGCTGCTCAAGTTTGTGGTGGCTAACGATGGCGAGGCTTGTGCAACCCAAGTTTTCGTTGTGGCAGCAGGCAAAACCGATAAAACTGGCAGCAAAGGTACAAAAGCTTCTACCTCAGTTCTTCTATTGTTCGGCGATTGTGCTGGCTGAGAAAAGGCATTGCTCCCCAAAAGCAGAAGTGCCATTGCTATTGACAATGCTGCCGGAATTCTCCTTGGGATCAATACCGGCTGCCGACTTAGATCTAGACGAACTCGTATGTTCATAAAAATTGCCTAGAGATGGTTTGTTTTTCCGATTTTTCAAGTCCAAACTTCAGCGCAAAGTTTTGCAGGGTTGCTTGCCCACAGATAAATCGGAAGAACGGCTACGTCAACAGCGGATGCTTAAACCCAGTCCTCACCTACAGTTTTGGGTGACTCCCAGAGTGTAGCAGCGGGGCAGAGGCATTGGCTGTTGTAGCGCTATCAATCATGCCTGATTATGCCTGCCGGCTATGGCCCAGCTTCTTTTGATGGCCATCCGGATGGGATCCCGCCGTTGCGGTTGCCCCCTGTTGGATACTTCAGCCGGCGTGAGGGGTGGGGTTGGTCAGGCCGATCACCTGAGTGTATGCACCGCGAGCTTGGGTTACACCAATGGTGCGCTCAGCTTTTTCGATCATGGGGCGGCGCAAGCTGACCACCAGAAACTGCGCCTGACGAGATTGCTGCCAGATCATATTGGCCAATTTTTCTACGTTGGCCCCATCCAAAAACATATCCACCTCATCAAAGGCGTAAAAGCTGGAAGGGCGGAACCGCTGTAGAGCAAAAATAAAGCTGAGGGCTGTCAACGATTTTTCTCCTCCCGACATGGCGCTGAGACGGCGCACCGGCTTGCCTTTGGGGTGGGCCACCAAGGTTAGACCGCCCGCAAAGGGATCCTCTGGGTTTTCCAATTCCAAATGGCCATCCCCATCGGAAAGTTGGGCAAAGATGGTCTGAAAATGGCTGTTGACGGCATGAAAGGCATCCAAGAAGGCTTGCCGACGCAGGGTGGAAAAGTTCTCGATGCGCAGCAACAACTCGGTGCGCTCTTGGTGCAGGGTTTCCAGTTTGGCGCTGAGATCCCGCAGGCGAGCTTGGGTCTGTTCGTATTCGGCGATGGCCAGCATGTTCACCGGCTCTAGGGAACGCAGTTGATCTTCGGTTTTGCGTTTTTGCCGTTGCAGCTCGTCTAGGGTCAGGGTGGCGGGCAAGTTGGGCAGCGGATCCGGCAGCTCTTGGGCCACCGCTTGCAGTTGGGTTTGCAGTTGGGCCAGCAGGGCCTCTTTTTCCTGTTGTTGGGTGAGGGCGTTGTAGCGTTCCCACTCCAGGCGTTGGATCTGCTGTTGTTGAGCCCGCAGTTGAAATTCCTGCCGATCTCGCTCTTGGCGCAGGTGGGCGAGGCGGGCCTCGATCTGGCTCATCTGTTGCCGTTGCTCGGCAAGGTGTTGCTGGATTTGGCCAAGGGTGGCTTGGGCTTGGACGATTTGCTCCTGCAGATAGGCTTGGCGCTGTTTGCTCTCCTGCAGGCGCTCCTGGTGGTGCTGGATTTGGGCCTGTTTCAGGTGTTGTTGGCCGGAGTTCTCCTGCTGTTGCCGCTCCAGTTGGGTCAGTTGCTGCTGCAGCTCTGCCAAGCGACTTTCTTGCTGCTGCACCGCCTGCTGCAGTTGCTGCCAATGCTGGTTCACCGGGGATCCCTCCAGTTGGCTGAGCTTGAGGGCGAGATCGGCTAGGCGCTGTTGCAAGGGATCCCAGCGCAGTTGAATCTGCTGGAGCCGCTGCTGGATCTGGTGGCTTTCGCTTTGCCTTTGCGCCAGGGATCCCTGCAGGTGTTGCAGGCGGGCCTGTTGCTTTTGGCAGTCGGCTTGGTGCCGCTCCAGATATTGCTGGGCTTGCAGGGCGTCTTGGCGAGCCAGGAGCAGGGCTTGGGCCAGTTGTTTTTCGCGGGCTTGGGCTGCTTGTAGGCGCAGGGTGAGGGCGGCCAGCAGTTCCTCCAGCTCGGCCAAGCGGGAGCGCAAGGCGGCCTCCTCGGAAGGTTCGCCGGCAGAAAAGTGGATCCCAGCTCGCTGGGGGGCGCTGCCGCCGGTCATGGCGCCCGAAGTTTCCAACAGCTCCCCTTCCAGAGTAACCATGCGGTGCTTGCCGATGTGGGGCTGGGCCAGCTCTAGGCTTTGGAAAACCAGGGTGGAGCCGAACACAAAGCCGAAAACATCCCGGTAGCGCTCTTCAAAACGCACCAAACGAATGGCGTAGTCGATCAGGCCGTCCAATTTCAGGGGGCTGGGGGGGCGGGTGGGCTGGAGCTTATTCAAGGGCAAAAAGGTGGCGCGTCCGGCTTTTTCCCGCTTCAAAAAGTTGACGGCGCTCACGGCCACGGTGTCATCCTCCACCACCACAAAGTGCAGCCGGTTCCCTGCCGCGATCTCCAGGGCCAGTTGATACTGGGGATCCACCTGCCCCAACTGGGCCACCAACCCCAAAACCCCCGGCAGACGGGCACTCAGGATGGCTTGGGTCGCCCGGGATCCCTGGGATTCTTGCAACACTTGGCGGCGGGTTTCCCATTTGTCCAGTTGCCGCTGCTTGGCGTGCAGCTCGGCGGCCAGGCGTTCGTGGGTGGCGCGATCCAACTCCAGGCTGGCCTGCAGTTGGGCCAGCTCTTGGGCCAAAGTTTGAACCTGAGCTTCCGACTGTCGGCAAGTGTGTTCCAGCTCGGCGGTGAGGGCCAGGTGGGATCCCAGCCACGCCTCGATCTGGGCAATCTCCGCCTGGATCTCTTGGCTTTGCCGTTCCAGTTGCCGTTGTCGCTCTTGCAGGCGAATTTGCTCCTGTTGGAGAGGCTCCTGTTCGGCGCGAAGTTCCTCAATGTGGCGGGTGAGGTAGCGCTGCTGTTTCACCCAGGCATCGGCGGATTGGGCTAGGGCGCGCAGTTGTTCGCGGCTCTGTTCCAGGCTGGTTTGGGCTTTCCGAACCTGGGCCTGCAGGGATCCCTGGGCTTGGGCCAGTTGCTCCTGTTGGCTGTGCAGGTGTTCCAGCTCCGCCTGCAGATGCTGCTGTTGGGTTTGCCGCTCCTGATGTAGGCGCTGCGCTTGCTCGATCTCCTGCTGCCAGGCTGCGATCTGTTGGCTGACCTGTTGCCGTTGTGTTTCGGCGGCGGCAATCTGGGCTTGCAGGTGCAGGTATTCCTCCTCTCCAAGGGCGTGGATGCGGCTTTGCAACTCGGTCAGGGCGGCTTCGGCTTGCTGCAAATGCTCGCTCAAGGTCTGCACCTGAGCGGTGGCCTGCTCCTGAGCCTCCAGAAGCTGCTGAATGGCCGCCTGGGTTTCTTCCACTTGGGCCTGCAAATGCCGCCAAAGCAACACCTGTTGCTGCTGCTCCAGCGTTTGCAACTGCAGCCGCAGTTGCTGATAGTGTTGGGCCTTTTCGCTCTCTCTGAGCAGCCGCTCTCCTTGAGCTTGCCATTCTTGTTCGATGAGCCGAAAGCGCTCAATTTGTTCCCGTACCGCCTCCAGCTTGCTGTTGGCCTGGGCGATCTTGCGGTCGAAGGTGGCCACCCCCGCCAATTCGTCGATGATCTGCCGCCGTTCCTTGGGGTGCATGGAAATGATGCTGGTGACATCCCCCTGTAAAACGACGTTGTAGCCGTTGGGGTAGATGTGCATCGCCTCCAGTTGTTCGTGCAGCTCGCTCAGGGTACAGGGCACATCGTTGATGTAGAAAGTGCTGGTGTAGGGGAGAGAATCCGTCCCGCTATCGCGAGTGGGATCCTCAGCCTTTCCGGGCTTGACCCGCAGCCGGCGACTGACTTTCCATTCCCTGGGCTGACCATCTTCTCCCGGCCCCAGCTCAAAGGTGACAGAAACATGGGTTTCCACCTGCCGATTGCCGTTGAGGCTGCCGGAATGCACCAGATCCAAAAGCCTCTCTGCCCGCATCCCCCGCGAGGACGATAAACCCAGCGCGAACAGGATCCCATCCAGGATGTTAGACTTACCGGAGCCATTGGGGCCAGAAATAACCGTGAACCCCGGCAACAGGGGTATCGAGGTTGTGCTACCAAAGGACTTAAATCGGGTCAGCTCAATCCGCTTGACGTACATGACACCCCATATCTAGCGTGACCACCGGCAGATGATGGCAACAGGCTAGCATGGGTAGCAAAAACCTGTGCAGCTCAAGTTTCTTAGGACGGCTTGGCATCTGAGTCTGCACCTGTTGAGTCTACATCTGTGCCGACGAGCAGGTCGGCCTTTTGTAAAAGACGATGCACCTCCGCCCTCAGCTCCGGCCAGCGGTAGGTCAGTAAGTTTGCCTTGGAGATAAACAGCAGCCGGTATCCGGGTTTCAGGTTTGGGCACAGAGGGCGCAAGATTTCTCGCAACTGGCGTCGCAGCCGATTCCGTTTTACGGCAGATTTGCTCACCTTTCTGCCGATCACCAGCCCCACTTGGCTAGGGATCCCTTCGCACCCTGCGGGCATCGGCTGAAACAGCAGGGTCAAGCCTGCACCGGAACGACGTTGGCCCCCCTGGTAGAGCGCCTGAAAAGCTCGTCGATCCCGCAATCGATGAGGAGCCGGCAACATTGGGCACCGAGGAGAGTCTGCCCCAGAAGTCAGCGAGTTTTGGGCTGCAACGCTCCAAAAAACCAAGACAAATCAAATCTCTGACCAAAGGGCTTAGGAAACCGCCAGGCGATAACGCCCCTTGGCCCGCCGTCGCCGCAAGACCTGACGCCCAGTTGCCGTTCGCATTCTGGCCCGAAACCCAGAAACCCGAATGCGTCTGCGATTGGTGCCACGAAGGGTACGCTGAGTCATGGTGAGAAGCCAACTTATGAATCCAAGATCATTTGCCAGAGCTGACCAGACCGAAATTAGCCCGCTTGAAACTGATCGCAGACGATTAATCTTAGCAGACTCAATGGAAAATTGCTAGATTGGCCACCCCGCGCCGAGCAGTTAAATTGGGAATCCCGAAGCTCCTGTCGAGGAAGCCGCCGCTGTTTCCTCTGGGCTTCTGCTGTGTCGCTCTGAGTGTGTGGTGTGGATATTTCCCTGGATCAGCTCTGGGATGAAGCCCTGTGTCATCTGCAGGTGCAGCTCAGCCGCCCAACCTTTGAGGCTTGGATCAAAACGGCGCGGGCTGAATCGTTGGTGGACAACCGCCTCACCATCTGTACCCCCAGCGAATGGGCACGGGGCTGGCTGCAAAAGCACTACGCTTCCACCATCACCGAGGTGGTGCAGCGGGTAGCCGGGATCCCTTTGCAGGTGGAGTTTTCCGTTTCCCCCCATGCTCCGGTCGAGGAAGAACCCCCTTCAAGGGCGATTTCCCCAACATCGCGCAGAGCCGGCAGCTTACCTGCCTCCACCACCCTAGGACTGGAAGTCGGCGGCAGCCTGCCGATGCGGGCGCCGGATCTCAACCCCAAGTATTCCTTCTCACGGTTTGTGGTCGGCCCCAACAACCGCATGGCCCACGCAGCGGCCTTGGCCGTAGCAGACAAGCCCGGACGCGCCTACAACCCCCTGTTTCTCTGCGGCGGGGTAGGGCTGGGCAAAACCCACCTGATGCAGGCCATTGGCCACTACCAGCTAGAGGCAAATCCACAGGCCAAAGTCTTTTACGTGTCCACCGAACGGTTTACCAACGATTTAATCGATGCCATCCGGCGAGACAGCATGCAGTCTTTCCGGGAGCACTATCGAGATGTAGATATTTTATTGGTGGATGACGTTCAATTTATCGAAGGCAAAGAGTACACCCAAGAGGAGTTTTTTCACACCTTTAATACGCTGCACGAGTCCGGCAAACAGATCGTACTGGCCGCCGACCGTTCCCCCCATTTGATCCCTCGTCTGCAGGAACGTCTCTGTTCTCGGTTTTCGATGGGCCTGATTGCCGAAATTCAATCGCCGGATATCGAAACCCGCATGGCCATTCTGAAGAAGAAAGCCGAGTACGAGGGAATGAACTTGCCCGCAGAGGTGATCGAGTACATTGCCACCACCTACACCAGCAACATCCGCGAGCTGGAAGGCGCCCTGATCCGCGCCGTCGCCTATGTTTCCATTTCCGGCTTGCCGATGAGTGTAGAGACGATTCAGCCCATCCTCAATCCCCCCAGCGAGCCGAAAGAGATCACCGCCGACATGATTACCGATGTGGTCTGTGAAGAATTCGGCATCGACCGAGAAAGTTTACTGGGATCCTCCCGCAAGCGTGACATCAGCCAAGCACGGCAAATTGCCATGTTTTTGATGCGCCACTACACCAACCTCAGCTTGCCCAAAATTGGCGATTACTTTGGGGGAAAAGATCACACCACCGTTCTCTATAGCTGTGAGAAAGTCAGTCAGCTACAGCGGGAAAGTCTGCAGTTTGAACGGCAACTGCAAAAATTGGTCGAGCGCTTGCGGGTGGTTGCCAACAGCCGGAACAGCTAGGCTTTCTGTTGTCGTTGAGCCGTCTTTGAGGTGTTGTTGCCGCCCTTTGGCTCTGCCCGTCTGCGTGGAGAATCTCTCGGAAAGCAGCTACAGTAGGGACGCAATGAATGTGGTTGCAGGTGGTGAGACAGTCTGGCAAAGGGCTTCGCCTGGGTATGCTGCTCCTCTGGGCTGGACTGGTGCCTGAGCGGCCGGTTTGGGCCAATTCCCAGCAAGCCCCTATTCCAGATCCGGTGCCGGCCACCCTCTCAGCCGCTTTGGATTTGGGCTTGGATGACCGAATTTTAGAAGACAGCCCCGTGTTGCGCCGCTGGCTGCAAAACCCGCCCAATCTCCTGGAAGAAATCCGCAACACGCCCGTCTTGCCCACCCGCTTGCAGGCCGGCTTTGAGTCCTCTTCGCACTGGCGAATCAGCCTGCAGGATTTGCGCCTGGGAGATCGCCTCACCCTCAGTGGTGACTATCGCCAATCTTCCGAACATCCCGAAGTGCGCCAGTACGGGTCGGAGATGCGCTACTTTCTGGCCCCCCTGGGATCCCCTTTTAATCTGGCGCCACAACTGGGGTATCGGGCTTTGGAACAAAAAAACCGCAGCCTCAGCGGAGTTAGCTATGGGGCTTTTGCCGTTTTGGCCTTGGCTCCCGGAGCTGCAGATTTGACCGGTAGCTACAGTTGGGTTGCCCCCCAGGAGCCGGAAGAAGGACAGGCCACCCTGGCGGAGATCACCGCTGCCTATGCCATTAGCCCTTCTTTTCGTCTTTCTGCTCGCTATAGCCTGCGCAACTCGACCTTGGATCGGGAGTTTAGCTTTGGCGTTGGGCTGGAGTGGATCCCATAGAGTGCGCCCTCACTCCTAGTCTCTCTCTTGGTGGAAGAGGGGAGCCAGGGATCGGCATGACTTGGATTGGGGTAATGGCTCCGACATCGACTCGATGGCCACTGCACAACTTAACCCGGCCAAGATCAGAGGCGCACCGCCCGCACAAAGGCCACCCAACCCAAGCTGAGATAACGCTCCAACTGCAGCCCCACCTGTTGAAGGTGCTCGCGCAACTGGGTTTCTGAGAAAAAATGAAGGCCGGTGGCTTCCAGCCATTGCTGCACCATCTGCCCCCATCCCTGTACCTGCTGGCTGTGCATCGAGACAAAGGCCCCTCCCGGTTTCAACACACGGGCAATTTCCCGCAAACAGGGATCCAAAGGCAATTCGTTCAAGGTGGCCCCGCTGATCACCGCCCCAAAAGTTCCAGAGGCGAGGGGAAGCTGTTCGGCTCGGGCCCGCATCAGGCTGTAGTGCTGCCAGTGGGGCTGTGCCTGTTGAGCGGCTTCCGCCAATACCCCTGCTGCATTGTCCAGGCCGATCACCGTCCGCTGCGGATCCCTGGCCAGAATCAAGCGGCTCCAGTACCCCCCGGCAGTGCCCAAATCCAAGATGGGATCCCCCTCCCCCACCAACTCGGCCAGCAGTTGACCCTCCCGCTCGCTGCCAAAGCTCTCTCCCGTCAGCAGCGACAGGGCCCAGGGCCGCCAGAGGCGATCGTAGCCCCAGGCAAACCCAGGCAGATGGGCAATGGCTTGGGCCGGCGTGAGATGCAAGTCCGATGAGCTGCCGATAAAATCCACAGCCCCAGAAGCGGTAATGGGGTAAATTTGGCCACAACTGGGACAATAAACCCGATCCGCCGCGGATCCCTGTTCCCGCCCTGGTGATTGGGTCAACCCTTCCCGACCGCAGCTCAGGCAGCGATAGAGGTGAACCGGCAAAGCAGAGAGCGAAGAGAGCATGCGACAGCCCAACGCAACCCAAAATCGCGAGGAAAAGGGGGCAGCTGCCGGGATCCAGCCCCAACAACCCCCCCAGTTGTCTATCTGGCAATGGAGATGGGATCCCCTAGACCAGCTTTGGACTCCGTCCCGCTTCCGGGAATGGACTGGGTAGGCCGACCTTCTCCGGGATGGGCACATACTCCGAGACAATCGCCCGGAATTCGTCGCCATCCAGGGTTTCCCGTTCCACCAAGGTATCGGCCAATCGATCCAGCAGAGGGCGGTGCTCCAGCAAAATCTGCTTGGCCTTCTGGTAGCAGCTCTCCAGGATCTGCCGCACCTGGCGGTCGATCTTGGCGGCCACATCCTCCGAGTACTCGACGCGGTTCATCCAGCCGCCGCCCAAGAATACCTCGTTGTTGGGGGGATCCAACATCAAGGGCCCCAGCTCGGACATGCCAAAGCGGGTCACCATCTGCCGCACCAGATTCGTGTTCTGCTGTAGGTCGTTGCTGGCTCCGGTGGTCACTTCGGAGTAGCCGAAGACGATCTCTTCAGCCGCCCGACCGCCAAAGCCCACCACCACCCGATCCAGCAGCCAAGCGCGGCTGTACATGCCGGAGTCGATCTGCTCTTCGTTGGGCAGTTGCTGGGCAAAGCCACCCGCGCCGCCGGAGCGGGGAATGATGGTCACCTTGTTCAAGGGATCTGCATGGGGCAGCAGCGTCATCAGCAGGGCATGGCCGCACTCGTGGTAGGCGATCAGGCGCTTGCTCTTGCCGTCCAGAAGCGGCGGCTTGGTCAGGCCAATGGTGATGCGGTCAATGGCGTCCTCAATGTCTTGGTTGGTGATGGCCATGCGCTGACGGCGGGCCGCCAAAATGGCCGCTTCATTGAGCAGGTTGGCCAGATCCGCACCGGCAAAGCCAGGGGTACGGCGGGCAATCGCCTCCAGGCTGACCTCTTCCGCCAGCTTCTTGTTGCGGGCATGCACCCGCAAGATCTCGTAGCGCCCCTTGAAACTGGGCCGATCCACCGTAACCTGGCGGTCGAAGCGGCCCGGACGCAAGAGAGCGGCATCCAACACATCAGGGCGGTTGGTGGCGGCAATCACGATAATGCCGGTGTTGCCCTCAAAGCCGTCCATCTCCGTGAGCAACTGGTTCAGGGTTTGCTCGCGTTCGTCGTTGCCCCCGCCAATGCCGGCCCCCCGCTGCCGGCCCACCGCGTCGATCTCGTCGATGAAGACGATGCAAGGCGCATTCTCCTTGGCCTTCTTGAAGAGATCCCGTACGCGAGAGGCACCCACCCCGACAAACATTTCCACAAACTCAGAGCCGGACAGGCTAAAGAAAGGCACTCCTGCCTCGCCGGCAATGGCCTTGGCCAGAAGGGTTTTGCCCGTCCCCGGCGGCCCCACCAACAACACACCCTTGGGGATCTTGGCCCCCACCGCTGTGAAGCGCTCCGGCTTCTTCAGGAAGGTGACCACCTCTTGCAATTCTTCTTTGGCCTCTTCGATGCCGGCCACATCGTCGAACTTAACGCCGGTTTTGGCTTCCATCTGGAAGCGGGCCCGCGATTTGCCGAAGTTCATTGCCTGCCCAGGGCCGCCCGCTCCAGCACCGGCACGCCGCAGGAAAAAGAACAACCCTCCCAACAGCAACAGCGGGATCACCAGGTTGCCCAGAAGCGCCCAAAAGGCGCTGCCATTGCGGGTGGGTACCACTGCCACTTCGATCCCCTGCTCGGTGAGGCGATCCACCAGTTGCGGTACGGTGTTGGGCAGCAGGTTCACTCGGTAGCGGGTGGAATGCTGGGTCTGGGGATCCACAGCCGTAACTTCAGCTACCAGATTGTTGTCCGTGAGGCGCACATCCGTAACCCGCCCCTCCTCGACGTAGCGCAAAAAGCGATCGTAGGTGAGGGCCGAGGCCAAGGCTGCATGGGCAGGTACCAGGCCGGATCCCTGCCAGAGACAAAAGCCCAGCAGGAGGGCGATCAGCCAGCGCTGGGGAGATAGAGGCTTGTTCATAGGGAAGAGAACGCTCGGTTATTAAAAGTCCTTTAACAAACTTAACCTGTCCCTCCTGGAAGGCACAACCCTACCCCCGCAAGGATGAGCTCCTGAGGGATCCCTGCCCCATCCGATGCCCGCCACAAGCCTGCAGTTAGGCCGAGCCGGGGGATCCCAGCCGATCCAGCCCATAGACGCGCCGCCACATAGAGTCGGCCAGAGAGGCCGGCAGCAGCCGCATCAGCCCCAACGCCACCTTGCCCCCTGTGAAAGCAGTGTAGCGGTCGGAAGGGTGAGGATCCGTCATCGCCCTCAAGATCGGCTCCACCACTTTTTCCACCGGCCAGGCCATTTTGTTAAACGAGCTGGCCAGATCGGCGGTCTTGTCCAAGATCGCTTTGTAGGGGCCATTGGGGTTGACAACGGCAGCAAAGGTTTCTTCCGCCACGCGGCCAAACTCGGTGGCTACCGGCCCCGGCTCGATCAAGATGACCTTGATGCCGAAGGGGGCCACCTCCACCCGCAACGCATCGCTGAGGGCCTCCACAGCAAACTTGGTTGCGTTGTAAACGCCACTGAAGGGCATCGACATCTGGCCGGCCACCGAGCTGAGGTTGAGGATGCGGCCACTGCCCCGTTCCCGCATTTGGGGCAAGAGGGCACGGGTGAGGGCGTGCAAGCCAAATACATTCACCTCAAACTGGCGCCGCATGGCCGCCACATCCACCTCTTCCACCGGCCCCATCTGGCCATAGCCGGCGTTGTTCACCAGGATATCCACCCGGCCAAAATGATCCAGAGCCTTTTGGGCCAGCGCCTCCACCTGGGCCGTATCGGCCATGTCGGTGGGCACCACCAGCGCCTCCGCTCCCCGACTCTCCACCAAGTCTTTGACGTTTCGCAGCAGCCCTTCCCGGCGGGCCGCCAGCACCAAGCGAGCCCCGCGTTTGGCCGCCTCCAGAGCGACTGCTTCCCCAATTCCAGCAGAGGCACCAGTAATCAGCACCACTTGATTGGCAAGTGAAGGCATGGTTTCCTTGATCCAAACTCTTCAACATCCTAGAAGAACGACTGGGATCCCTGGAGAGGGGCAGCTCCGTCTTCCGAACTTCTGGATTCGGCATCCGGTATTATGGCTATGATGGGGTGAGCCCAAAAAACAGCCGGGACAAAGCCCGATGGACAAGCTTCCTCTTGGGCTGAGGTCTTGCGGCGCTTTGACCAAAGTCTAAAGTGTAGAGAATGGGGTATAGGGTGCAGCGACTGTGAAGTACTTCTGCAGACGAATTGGCCGAGGTCGATCTCTGTCGCCGGAAGAGCGCTGGGCCGTTACCGAGGCCCGCTTGGCTCAATTGCTCAGGGCAGCGGAAGCCAACCTCAAGGCCAACTCTGAGCTGCGGCAGCAGCAGCAGGAGCAGCAAAAGCAACTGGAAGCCGAGCGCCGCCACAGCGAAGCCCTGAGAGACTCGACCGCCGATTTGCGCACCAGCGTAATGGAGCTGCGGGAAGGACAGGCTCTTTGGCAGAACCAGGTGGACGAGCTGCGCTCCTGTCTGCGGGAGTTGCTCAAGGAACAAAGTGAACTGGTGCAGATTGTTGCCCAGCAGCAGCACATCCTGAAGGATTGTCAGGAAGTCATCCGCGCCATGCTGGAGCAAATGCGAGATGACCACCGGGACTTCCGCTCTGCCATCAGCATCTTGCTGGAGGAGCTGCACCAAACCGTGCGCTGTTTGGTTCTCAAGGCAGGTGGAACCCTTCCCAAGCCCGTTCGCCATCCCGAAGCGCCGGAGACGGATCCCGGCTCCCCGCCGACCGATTCGGCCTCGCCTGGGGAAGGCTCTTCGTCCTAGGGATCTTCTGCTCCCCCAAGAGCTATCCCACATCGCCTTCCGGCAGCCACTGCGGCCAGAACAGGCGCAACTCCCTGACCCGCTCCCCTTTGACCAGCAGGGATCCGTCCCCGGATCGGCTTTGCAGCGGGATGTCAGCAGGGGAGAAGGAGTACATCCGTTCGGACTCCGTGAGCACATCCAGTTGCAGATGGGGATGCTGCTCCAAATCGGGGGGGAGACCCACCAAGCTCGCCAAGCCATCTCCCCGGTCGGAGAAGTGAAAGGCCGGCACGCCCACTTGACCCCGCTCCAGGATGGGGATCTCGCTCAGGGGCAAGCGCTTCAGGTGGCCCAACCGGCTGGCCAGAACCAGGATCCCTTGCGGGGGCAGCAGCGCCATACCAACTATTCGCTCGGCGCGCCCCAAACGCAGGGCCGGCGATCCCATAGCCGCCCGACCCATCAGGGGAATCTGTTGGACATCCAGCCGCAGCACCCGTCCCCCTGAAGTCGCCAGAGCAACGCTGTAGCCTTGGCAGCCGGGATCCCAAAGGGCTGCCCAGCCCAGCTCATCTCCCTCTTTTAGCTTTAGGACAGTGGATCCCCGTTGGGTGAGGCCCATCAACTCTGCCAGGGCCAGCCGCTTGATCCGCCCCTGCCGGCTGAGCACCACCAAACTTGCCTTGCCCGGATCCGGAGCCAACGTGAAGGTGGCAACCATCGGCTCGGGGTTGGGGAGAAGGGTAACCAGAGGCACCCCCCGTGAAGAGCCAGTGCTGAGGGGGATCCCTGCGATGGGCACGGTAAAAGCCTTGCCGCCGGCGGTGAGCACCAAGATTTCCTGCTCCAGCGTGGCGCATTCCAGGCCGACCAGCACATCTTCCCCCAGTTCCCGTTGCGCGGGGTTGCTGCGGGAGCGACGGCTAGGCAGAGGCAGGCGGCGCACATAGCCCTTGCGGGTGAATTGCAGCAAGAAGTGGGTCTCTTCCGTCTCTTCGCCGCTGGGGATTTGGGCCACTTCCGCTTCCAGCTCCGAGGCCGAGAGGATCTGGGTGCGCCGGGGATCCCCGAAGGTCTTTTTCAGGTGTCGCAGCTCTTTTTTCAAATAATTCAAGAGCTTGCGGCGGTCGCTGAGTAGCCCCTGCAGTTCTTCGATGCGGGTCTGCAACTGGGCGTGTTCCTGGTGCAGCCGTTCCCGCTCCAATCCCGTCAGGCGACGCAGAGGCATGGCCAAAATCGTCTCTGCCTGCTGGGGGGTACAGCCCAGGCGAGTTTGCAATTGGGCTTTGGCCGTGGTGCCATCGGGCGCTTGCCGCAGCAGCTCGATCACCCCCTCCAGATCCGCCAACGCCAGCAACATTCCTGCCACCTCTTCCGCCTTGCGCTGCACCTGCTGCAACTCGGCACGGAACATCCGGTTGAGGGTGGCCTCGCGAAATTGCAAAAAGTGTTGCAGGATGTCCTTGAGGCTGAGCTGCCGCGGTTCCCCGTTCACCAAAGCCAGCAGGATGGCTCCAAAGTTGCTTTGCAAAGGGGTGAGCTTATACAACTGCTGCAAAACCGCCTGCGGGTTGGCTTCTCGCTTGAGCTCCACCACCACGCGAATGCCGCTGCGATCCGACTCATCCCGCAGATCGGCGATGCCGCTGATGCGGTCTTGGTTGGCCAGCTCGGCCACTTTTTCGATCCAGGCGGCTTTGTTCACCTGGTAGGGAAATTCAGTGATCACCAGAGCAGGCCGCCGGTGGCGTCCTTTGCCCGGCTGGATCTCCTCAAATCGGGCTACCCCCCGCAGGGTGATGGAACCGCGCCCGGTGAGGTAGGCTTCGCGGATCCCTTGGCTGTCTAAGATTTGGCCGCCGGTGGGAAAATCCGGCCCTGGGATCCACCGCAACAGCTCCTCAGGGCTGAGGTCGGGATGGTCGATCAAAGCCAACAGGCCATCCACCACTTCCCCCAGGTTGTGGGGTGGGATATTGGTGGCCATGCCCACAGCAATGCCGGCAGAGCCGTTGAGCAGCAAAATGGGCAAGCGGGCCGGAAGAACGGTGGGCTCCGCCTGGGATCCGTCGAAATTGGGCATGAAATCGACGATCTCTTCCGACACCTGCTCCAGAAGCGCTGTGTGGCTCAGCTCCGCCAGCCGGCACTCCGTGTAGCGCATAGCCGCCGGTGGGTCATCATCCACAGAGCCGAAGTTGCCGTGTCCCGCCACCAGGGGATAGCGGCTGGAAAAGTCTTGCACCATGCGCACCAGCGCGTCATAGACCGCCTGATCCCCGTGGGGGTGATATTTCCCCAGCACATCCCCCACCACCCGTGCGCATTTGCGGTAGGGGCGATCCGGCGTCAGGCCCAGCTCGTGCATGGCGTAGAGGATGCGGCGGTGTACCGGCTTGAGGCCATCCCGCACATCCGGCAAGGCCCGCCCCACGATCACGCTCATGGCGTATTCCAGGTAGGAGCGCTGCATCTCCCCCTGCAAATCGGTTACAATCACCCGACCCAGACGGGATCCCCCACCCGAGCCAAATCCCAGTCCGTCGAGAGTCAGTTGCTGAGTCATGGCACAAAGGAGCGGAACGCTTTCCAGGTTACCGAAAAAACGCCGTAAAGCCCTGCCCTTGAGGGCAGGGGGGTATGTCAATCTAGCCGCTTCTGCGGGCCCCGCGAGAGGGATCCCATCTCAGAAGAAGTGAAGAAGTTGAGAGCAGACCGAACCCCGCAACTCCCGCCTCGTGCTATGACTTGAAGCGGCAGCACCCACCGCAACACCACTATGGCCGATACCCCGATCCGCTTTGGCACCGACGGCTGGCGAGCCGTGATCGCCGATGGCTTTACTTTCCAAAACTTGACTGTTGCAGCCCAGGCCAGCGCCCAAGTCTTGGCCCGCACCTACCCCGGCGAAGGGATCCTGGTCGGCTACGACAACCGCTTTCTTTCGGAACGCTTTGCCGCCCACGTTGCTGAGGTGGTGGCCCGCCTGGGGATCCCAGTTTACCTCTCCACCTGTGTGGCCCCAACGCCGGCCTTTAGCTGGGGTGCCAAGGAGCGGGGCTGCCACGGCGCTTTGGTGATCACCGCCAGCCACAACCCCCCCCACTATTCCGGCCTCAAGGTCAAGGGAGGATTTGGTGGATCCGTGCCCCCGGAAGTTACTGCTGCCATCGAGCAGGAGATGCAAAACCTGAAACCGCTGGGATCCGCAAAGGCTCCTATTGAAACCTGGGATCCCTGGCCTGGCTACCTGGCCCAGCTCAGCCGCTTTGTGGATCTGGAAAAGCTCAAAGGATCCCCGGCCAAGATTTGGGTGGATGTCATGTTTGGCTCTGGCGCTGGCGGCCTCAAGCGCCTCTTGGGGGAGAAGGTCATTGAGTTGCAGGCGCATCGGGATCCCTTGTTTGGGGGATTTCCCCCTGAGCCCTTGCCCCAAAACCTGCAGGCTTCCGCTCAGATCATCGCAGCGGATCCGGCCCCCTTGAAAATGGGCCTGGTCTTTGATGGAGATGCCGACCGCATTGCCGCCCTGGATGGGCAGGGCCATTTCCTCAGCCCGCAGATCCTGATCCCCATCTTGATCGACCACCTGGCCGGGCGACGCGGCTTGCGGGGCGAGATTGTCAAAACCATCAGCGGCTCCGAACTGTTTGTTAAAGTTGCACAGCACTATGGCCTACCGGTTACGGAAATGCCGGTGGGCTTTAAGTACATCGCCGAGCGCATGATGAGCACAGAGGTGCTCTTGGGTGGAGAGGAATCGGGCGGCATCGGCTACCTGGGCCACATTCCCGAGCGGGATGCCCTGCTTTCGGCCCTGTATCTCATCGAAGCGGTTACGGAAACCGGCCAAGATCTCAGCACCATCTACCGGGCTTTGCAGGAACGGGAAGGGTTCACCTCTGTTTACCTGCGCCGCGATCTCCACCTCGCGGATCAAAACCAACAAACTGAGTTATTCAAACGGCTACAGATGGATCCCCCGGCTGAGATTTTGGGGCAGCAGGTGATCAAACATTTTGATCGCGACGGCCACAAATTCGTCCTCGCCGATGGAAGCTGGGTGATGATTCGCGGCAGCGGCACCGAGCCTCTGCTGAGGTTGTACTCAGAAGCCAAAGACACAGGAGAAGTAAACACTCTCCTAGATTGGGCAACATCATTGATAGCTTAGTTCAGAACCGAATATGAGCCCTACCATCTGATTCCAGAAAGCACCTACCAAGCACTCCTAGCGCCTGGGAGAGGCACCTTGGCGTATTTGCATTTTGCTAGGACAAACCTTAGCCGCTCCCTAGCTTTATACAGACTTTTGAAGAGTTGTAGAGCAATCTGTATTGAATTGTGAACCCATCATTCATTTTCCCAGAAATCCTCTCTGGCCAAGACTGCCTAGTAGCTACTCGTCTTAATACTCAGACTGGATTACTATAGTGATTTTGGAAGAATCCCATGATTGAAATTTGAGGACTGAAGACAGTGAAGCATGGCCACTTTCAAGGAAGATAAACTCAGCTTCTCGTTGAGAAGCTACGGCAAAGAGTTGAGCTAGAAAGATGACTGATTACTTGATACTTGGATTGATACTTGGAGCTGCAGAAACTTAATTGCGATGAAATTTATCGTACAGCTTTAAGTTAAGCACCTCCGCCTTGAGTTACTACAATAGTTATATTTCCTACGGCCAGCTGTCCAGTGGCATCTACAGCTGAGATTTGTAAATCATAAATTCCAGGGAAAATAAATGCAGCGTTGATAAAAACTTGATTGTTGATAAAAGCAAAGGAGAACGAGGCTGTGAAAGTGCCATTTGGATTAGTAATCGTGGATGGCACAGGAGTTGGATCAATTTGAACGTCAACAGTAATTGGTGGAATGCCGCCAGAAATTCTTGCAACAATTGCATTAACATTGGCTGTCCCAGAAATTAGACCAGCACCAGGACCAGTTCCTGTACCTACAGGGATTACAGTATTGATTTGATCTCGACCGGGCAAAATAGAGACCGTCAAGACTGGAGGAATTGGAGCAGGAGCTACAGGCCCTTCAGCGACAATCGGAGGAACAGCATCAGGGGTAACAACTGGGTCAATGGTCGGTGCAGAAACAGGCCGAGGGATTCCTGGCGTGGGTTGAGCTGCAGCTACAGGACTAGATCCCACGTTGGTTCCACCTGTTTCAACAGTTGGGTTTTGCACAGGGATGATTGGCCCTGGCAAAAAACTTGTAACATTTTTATCCTTAGCCTGTTGACACCCAATAAGAGTCAAAGACATCAACACAAGCGAGGTTCCACCTATTGCCAGTGTTTTAAACTTAATCATCACCACACCCTCTCACACTCACTGAAGTTCTCAACTAAGCCTTTAACTCATTTGGCAAGCCATTGCTGGGATTACCTTCTCTACAGATTTCCACAAGCAGGAATCTGAGAGCCACGAATTTCTGTTCGGCTTTCTTCTCCACTAAATATAGAATCGTCAACTCTTAGCACCTGACCAAAACTATCACGAATAGTTAAGATGATCAGAATGTCATCACCAGTCAGCTCGTCTGTGATCTGAACCTGCCCCTGTGCATCAACTCTACGAACGCCACGAATGGCTTTAGAAAGAATTCTGAGATCATTAAAGTAGCGGGGATCCGTCGGAAAAGTAAAGCTAAAGGTAAATCCCGTCGCATCAAGGAATGTATTTCCTCTGCCAATCAATAGATTCTTAAATTGTTCTAAAGCAGTTGGGAGTATAACATCTGTCACGTCTGTTCCACAGGTGATGTTTAAAACCTGTACATCAACGCTAGCAATGGTCCCACGCACGATCAAACCAGTTATATCGATCTTATAGGATAGCGAGGCAAACTCCTGATCGGCATTGAAGCCGCCCCCTGGCCCAAATTGAGGCGGATCCGGCAGATCGGGTTGAACTGGCGGCGGGGTGATGGGGGCAAAGTCCGGCCCGGGGCGGAAGGTGATGGGCGTGAGGTTGGGTGAAATGGTGGGAGCCACAGCCACGGGAGGAGGCGTGGCACCGCTAGAAGCCAGTAGAGGCGGCACCCCGCTGGTGGTCTCGCTACTGCAGCCGGTAATCAGCGCAACCGAAGCACAGGTTGCCCAAAGAGAGAGGCCGCCACGGCCAAGGGCTGAGCCAAAACGTCGTCTCATCGAAAAATCTCCACTCACTCACACCACAGCAAACGTCTTAGGCAGCGTCCAGCGGGGATCCACCGAGCTTGCTCAAGTCTTATGCATCTGCACAATTTCAAGGGGGATGCCTGCTGTTAGTTCTACTGCATCCTAGAGCGTTGTCAAGCGAGCGGCAGAGCAAATGCAAGAAATTGTTCTGGAAATGGCCCATCCCCTAGATATGGGGTATCATAGCCTCGAGCAGGGGCGGCCAGCTTACCTGTAGCGTTAGGGGTTGGGTGCCTTCTCCCCATTTTGTGTGTGGATTTGCCCAGATTTAAGGTGTGTGAGGAAGTGCCGTATGAACTTCAAAGGTCGCTCGTTGGCGGTTTTGTGTGGAGTCTTGCTGCTAGGCGGCTGCGGAGAAGTTAATGAGTCTCCGACCTTGCCTGGGCCCGTCCAGGTGGATCCCACGGCGTTTGTCTCGGCGCAGGAGTACCGCTTTACCCCCGGCTCGGTGCTGGAGACCACCAGCCTCCGGTTGGACTACGTCAATCCGAGGTTTGACAATGGGATCCCTGTGCGTACCAACCCCTTGCAGGGAAGCGGTGAAGCTCGCATCGCCAATGTTGAAGCCCGCATCTTGCCCGTGAACGAGATCCCAGCCACTGAGCTGACGATTGACTCAACTCTTCGCTCCAGCACGCTGGCCATCCAAATTGGGCGAACCACACCGCTGGTGAATCTCATTGCCTTTGGCCCCAGCGACGGCAAGCTATCGACCCAGTTCAGTATTGCCGGGCTGGTTGCCCTTTCCACCAACCCCAACGACCAGCGCATTCGAGTCAATACAACCTTTAGAGCTGCCGTTCCGGATACGAAAACTGTTTTAACTTTGACCGTGCGCCGCATCTTGGTTAGCCGCAATGGCAACCAAGTCGTCTTAGAGGGAGATTCTTCTCTCATTGTCCCCACTGTGGGTGTATTGTTTGAAAACGGTGGCCCTGGCCCCGGTGGTGAGATTTTGGCGCCTGGCTCCTTTGTCAACCCTCCTCCACCCCAAGGTCCTGTAGTCGCTATTCTCCAAACAGGCAGTTTCTCCGCGAGCTTTGTGGTGCGGCAGCGGGGGGTTGCGGGCGATGGCACTCCTGAGGATGCCTTGGCTCTCTTTGCCCGCCTGAACTTCCGGCCCAACCAGGCGGAGATTGTCTATCGTCCTGCCCAGGTGGGTACGCAGTCGGTACTGTTCGCTCCGGATCCGACTCGACCGAACATCTTGCCCAATCAGTTGGTTCGCATCCGCCGCCTGTTGAACGGTCGTGTTCAAGCGGAGTTTGATCCGGCCAACACCAGCACAGTTCTCAACTTTGTGCAGGTCAGCCCCCCACCGCGACCTTTCCCCACACCGATACCGCAATTGCCGGTTCCTGATCGTCCGGGTGCCCCAACAGTCTTTGATTACTTTTTCTCATTGCGCACAGAGCGCTCTACAGGTACCTTACCCGGCTCGCCCGTGGAAGGAGACAACCCTCAGCCCGTTATCCTTCAAGGCATTGTACCTACCACAGGAGATTTCGTCTTCCGCACCTTGGCTGGAGCACAATTAGCGGGGCCGTTTAACCGGCTTGATATTGGTGGGGGAACACAAAGAGGAAATCTGAACCTTGTCTTCGATTCAACGACCTCTGCTGAGCGCATTTCCGGCCAGTGGTTCCTGGAACAAGAGTTCCCCACCGGCAACATTGAAGGTGGGACGGAAGATGAACCAGGGAATGATGCTAGCCGGGAAGGGGCCATTTTGATCATCCGTGGGTTCTTTGAGGGAACTGAGGTGCGGCTGTAACCCAGGCAACCCGTTTGATCCCAGAGCAGGGATCCGCTCTGGCTTGGCCCTTGTGGCTGAGCCTTTTTTGTCCGTTAAAGATTTGGTAGATCGCTGAGCACCACCTGCGCGCAGTTGTGGCCAGGGATCCCGGTCACTCCGCCTCCTGGGTGCGCCCCTGAGCCGCAGAGGTAAAGGCCGGGAATGGGGGATCGATAGTCGGCCAGGCCGGAGATGGGCCGCAGGTTGTAGCTTTGATCCGGCGTCATTTCCCCGTGAAAAATACTGCCCCCCACAAGGCCGAAGCGGGCCTCCAGATCCACGGGCGACAACATCTGCCGTGCGATCACGGCGTTTTTAATGTTGGGGGCAAATTGGGCAATTTTGTCGATTACCCGATCGGCAAATTCTTCCCGCAGGCCATCGTTCCAGTCTCGCCCTTTGGGTTGGTAAGGCACAAACTGACAGAAACAGGAGAGGATGTGCTTGCCTGGGGGAGCCATTGTCGGGTCGGTGGGGGATTGGCTGTAGATCTCGATAAACGGATCCCGGGAAGGGATCCCGTATTTGCAATCATCCCAAGCCCGCTCCAGATAGGCCACCGAGGGGGCAATATCCACTGTGGCAGAGCTGACAACTTCTGGGGGCACTTCAGCAGGGGCCGCCGTGTAGCGGGGCAGTTCCTCCAGGGCCAAGTTGAGCTTGTACACCGGGCCTGAGGTGCGGTAGTGCCGTTCTAGCCGGTCACGCAAGTCTGGGGGCAAAGAGGAGCAGAGTCGCAAAAAGGTGATCTGGGGATGGGCATTGGAGAGAACCGCCCGCGCCCGCACGGTTTCCCCCGATTCGAGGATAACCCCAGCGGCCTGCCCACTCTCCATCAAGATCTCCGCCACTGGAGCAGACGTGCGGATCTCCACCCCCAAGTCCAGAGCTGCCTTGGCCATCGCTTGGGTAATGGATCCCATCCCACCGCGCACATAGCCCCAGACCCCACGCGAGCCAATAGCCCGACCTACCGCATGGACCAGCCAAATGTAGGGCGTACCCGGAGTCATCGGCCCGGCTGAGGTGCCGATCAAAGATTGGGGAGCCATCGCCGCCTTGACTTGCTCCGACTCGAAGAATTCATCCAGGAGATCAGTGGTCGAGAGGAGCATGATGCGGCGGAAATCGTCTTCATAGCCAGCAGCTGCAAAGCGATCCGCCAGTTGGCCCAGTGAAATCGGCGGCTGCATTAAGGTTGGCTCCACCACCTCGTTCACCCGATCCCAAAACTCCTCCCAGCGGTCGTAGGCTTCCGCATCTTTGCGGGAAAACTTGGCAATTTCCGCCTTGCTCTTGGCACGGTTATCGGCATACAGGAAGAGGTGCTGCCCATCCGGGAAGGGCATGAAATAGGAAGGTTGCTTGGCGTAGACCTCAAAGCCATAGTCCGGCAGGCGCAGATCGCGGATGATCTCCGGGCGCAGCAAACTACAGGAGTAGGAAGCCACCGACACGCGAAAGCCTGGGTGAATTTCTTCCGTAATGGCAGCACCACCAACGGTGTGATAGCGCTCCAGCACTAGCACTTTTTGCCCCGCTTTGGCCAAATAGCAAGCGCTCACCAGCCCGTTGTGGCCGGCCCCAATCACCACCGCGTCGTAGCTCATCAACAATCCTTCTGCAAACGCTTCTCCACCCACAATACTCCTGCCAGCCAAGACTCGATCTGCCGGCAAGGGATCCCTGCCTTAACCGATGGAAAAAACGTAAACTACCCGACCCTGACTGCTTCGCAGTACAGGGCGGGCTTTCGGTAGCCCTGCAGTTGGCAAGCCAACCACGA
>NZ_JANSIG010000004.1:0-55530 GCF_047461975.1 Synechococcus sp. R55.3
TCAATGACTTTTGCCAAACCGCCTAAAGCTCAGTAAATTCAGCAAAGTTCAGGGTTTTGGGGGTTAGAGGCATGCTCCGACAAATCTTTTCCCAGGGTCTCTGTTTCCATAAATCCATAAAAGCCATAAAAGAGGGGTCTGGAGGGGGCTGCGTTTGCGCCAGCAGGCCGGAGATCAAGGGCAATACCAGGGAAGGGGCTCAAACTCTGGTGGGAGTTTCTCCCTCTCATAAGGGCTTCTGTTTTATCTTAGGAAGAATCCACCCAGGGATCCCTTAGGTTGTCCTTGGTTGGTATCCCTTTGGCAAGATCCGCTAGCCCAACCCAGGCCATGTTGCCCGTTCGCCCCCGCGAAACTGTTTCCATGTTCACCCGCGACGGGATCCAACTGGACGCGGATGTCTATCGCCCGCAAGGGGAGGGGAGCTACCCGGTTTTGCTGATGCGGCAGCCCTATGGGCGGGCCATTGCCTCGACGGTGGTGTATGCCCATCCCAGGTGGTATGCGGCCCAGGGGTACATTGTGGTCATCCAGGATGTGCGCGGACGGGGAACTTCCAAGGGATCCTTCTACCCTTTCCGCCATGAGGTGGAAGACGGGTTTGACGCCGTCAATTGGGCGGCTGCCTTGCCGGGGAGCAACGGCGTAGTGGGCATGTACGGCTTCTCTTATCAGGGCATGACCCAGCTGTATGCGGCTTCTACCCGTCCCAGCGCCTTGAAGGCCATCTGCCCGGCGATGCTGCCTTACGATCTCTATGCCGATGCCGCTTACCCAGGGGGGGCCTTTGCCTTCTACAACAACCTCAGTTGGGCCTTGCAACTGGAGACCGAAGGGGCGCGTCTCAGGGGGGATGCCAATGCCTACCAAGCGCTTTTGAAAGCTGCCCGCAATCTCCCCCTCTACGACCCTATCCCCCTCAAGCCGGGGGTGTTGCAGCAGTATGCCCCCCAGTCCTATTACTTCGACTGGCTGGAGCACAGCGAGCCGGATGAATACTGGCGCAAGCTCTCTCCCCGTCTAGAGGTGGTGGATCTGCCGATGCTACACATTGCCGGCTGGTTTGACAGCTACCTGAGTGGTAGCCTGCGCCTCTACAAGGAAATGAGCGCCCGCAGCCAGAACCCTCAATACCTGATCATCGGCCCTTGGATCCATCTCCCTTGGGGGCGCAAAGTGGGGGCGTTGGACTTTGGCCCAGAGGCTGTCAGCCCCATCGATTGCCTGCAGGTGCGCTGGTTTGACCAGTTCCTCAAAGGCAAAGATACAGGGATCCTCCAGGAGCCGCCGGTACGCCTGTTCGAGATGGGATCCAACCGCTGGCGCGGCTTTGATGCTTGGCCTACCCCTGAGCCAAAAGCTTTTTACCTACACAGCACCGGCTTGGCTGCCCTTTCAGAAGCAGAGGGATCCCTTCGCCCTGAACCCTCGCCGACGCAACAATCGGATACCTTTGTTCACGATCCCTGGCGACCGGTGCCGGCCTTGGGGGGCCACCTAGTTCAGCCTGCCGGGCCGCAAGAGCGCTCCGCCCTCGACTGCCGCACCGATGTCCTGACCTATACCACTCCGCCGCTGCAAGCCGAGCTGGTTCTGGTCGGGGACATTGCTGTGGAGGTGTACGCGGAGGCCGACAGCCCCAGTTTCGATCTTTGCGCTGTGCTCTCGGTGGTAAGGCCCGATGGGCAGGTGTATAACTTTTCCCAAGGCTATTGTCGCCTACGGGATCCCCAGCCCAGTACCCCCATTCTGATTCCCTGTCAGCCCACCTGTATTCGCATTCCTTGCGGTCATGCTCTGCGCCTCAGCCTTAGCGCGGCTTGTTTTCCGGCCTATCCTGTCAACACAGGCACGGGAATGCGGGAAGAGCGGCTGATTGAGGCCCGCATTCTCACCATCACTCTCCGCAGCGGTGGCGAGACGCCTTCGCGGCTGCACCTGCCCATGGCTTGAAGCCAAGAAGAGACGATGCTTCGGGATCCCGTTTGCAATCACCCCTTACAAAGAGACACCAAACGTTAGGATAGAAACAGGCAGGGCAAGGGAACACCATGTTGCAAGACCCAAAGTTGATCCGGCACTATCAGGCTTTGACCGATGCTCTGGTGGATACCTGGCAGCGGGGCTACCGGCGCACCGATGAGCTACGTCTGCTGGTGGATGGCTACCTGCTGGCCTTGCGAACTGGCAAACAATTGGAGCCCTTCGAGATCTATCGCATTGAGGACGAGGTCAACCGCTTCCTCTACGATCCGTCCAACTTCATAGATCCGGAATTGGAGCCAGAGGCGGAGCCGATGCGGGGTTATTGATTTTGTGAATCCCTGTTGGCGATCCCTAGAACAGGTGGGGCAAAGTTTTGATTCCAACCTTTTCTGATCTCCCCTCGCCCCTTGGGAGAAAGACTAGGGGGGAGGGCGCTGACTGAGTTCTGGTTTTGTCGAGCATCTTGCGCCTGGTAGGCTGAGAGGGATCGATTCGTTCCTGATTCCAGTCGTATCGGTTCTATGGCGGTTTGGGATAGGGTGATGACCTCCCGGCATCTGCCCCTGCTGGGATCCGGCTTGGGCTTGGGGGTAGCCCTGATCCTCTGGTACGGGGTGTTTGGCTACCACGTGCTGCAGATTGGCCTCTGGCTGCTGAGCATCCTGCTGGTGGGGTTGTATTGGGCGCAGTTTTCCCCGGCTCAACCCCCTTGGGATCCGACGCGGCTGCGCTGGCAACAGGAGCTGTTGCACCTGGGGCTGTTGGTGTTGGTCTTTGCCCCGATCTACCTCTACGACCTGCCCAACATCCCTTTTCAGATCAATACTGACGAGATTGTGATCACCTCCATGGCCCGTCGCGCCTCAGGGGTGCGCTATCCCGATATCTTTGGGCTGATGCCGGAGTATTTCTATTTCCCCCGCTTCATGTTCAGCCTCTTCGGCGGCCTGACGCGGCTGATGGGGGGAGTCACGCTGCTCAATGTGCGCACGGTACATGCCGCCTTCGGGGTCGTCACCATTCTGGTGGCCTACGGGTTTTTTCGGGCATTTTGGGGATCCCGTCTGGCCTTGGCCGGGGCAGCCCTCTTGGGATCCAACCATGCCCTGCTGGCTATTAGCCGTATGGCGATGCGGGAAAACCTCATTGTCTTGGTAGAGTGTGCAGCCTTGGCCTTGATCTTGAAGGGGGTGCGGGAGAAAAACCCCCTGTTGCTCTATCTGGGGGGAGGAGCGGCGGCTTTCTCCCTCTACGGCTATTTGCCGGGGCGGGTGGTGATCCTGCTGGGGTTGCTGTTTGGAGTTCTGTACCTGCTCCTGGGCCGGGAGGATCTCCGAGGAGAAAACAAGCAAGCTAATCCCCTCTGGGTCCTGGCTAAGCTGACGGTGCCCGCGGCGCTGGGCTTTTTTCTGGTGGCTGGGCCCATTCTGGTGGCCACGGTCACAGCACCTGCGGTGAGCGCCGAGTACTCTCGCCAACAATTTCTCTTTTTCCCGGAAGGGCGGGCGTTACAACAGATGTGGGTGAATGCGGCTACGCCAGAGGAGGCGGTCTGGCGCAACATCTTCAACGGCCTGAGTATGTTCAACGACCCCGGCCAGCACGACCGCGGCTACATCTATCCCAACTACGGCCATGCTTTTGTGGATCCCTTGACGGGGGCTTTGATCTGGCTGGGGCTGGGATCCGGCCTCTACCGCCTTTTCAAGAAGCGCAGCCAGCCCCACGACTGGCTCTGTATCGGCAGCTTCCTATTTCTCTACCTGCTGTTTAGCTTGGCCATCACCAAAGCCCCCAACTACACCCGCCTGCTGGTCATTCTGCCCTTCGTGGCCTACCTCACCCTAGAAGGGATCCAGGTGCTCCTGCGGGCGCTGAGCGGTCTTCTGGAGTGGGCAGGATCTCAGGCAAGAGGTTGGTTGCTAGCGGTGGCGATGGGGGGCGCGATCCTGGCGATTGGGGGATGGAACTTGGCAATCTTCGGAGATTTTGTCTTCAAGGGCTGGACTCAAGGCAATGATGTGGGGGCTACCGGGCGCTATGTGGCAGCTCGCCAAGGGGATCCCGACTACCGCTTCTATCTGGCGGCTAGCACTGCCTACCCCTATTTCAGCTGGGGAGAGCCTATCTACTGGCAAAGTTGGATTCAATTTTTTGCTGGGCCGGAGCAGGAGGTGAAGGTTTTTTCCCCAGAGACGTTGCCCGGCCAAGACCTAGAACCGCCGTTTACCCTGTTCACGAATGAGGCAGTATGGGATCAGCAGGGGGCAGAGCTGCAACGGCGCTTTCCCAAGGGGCAGTTGCATCGGATCCCTGCCGAGCGGGGGCTATGGGCCTTTGAGGTGGCGGATCCCTAGAGCTCCCCCCCTGGTTTGGCCAACCCACTGTTCGCGGGACGGAGTCCTTTCGCGTCAGCGGGACGGAGTCCTTTCTTTTTACCAGGCTAAAAGTAGCTGAAAGCACACTATGCAGATCCAGAGCCGCCAACAGTAGAAGAAGTAGAAGAAGATGATAGCGTTCCAGGGATCCCAGACGTGCGTTTTGATGCCTACGACCCGGGCGAGGGGTTTTACGACGAGCTGTTTTTGGGGCGTAACCAGCCCCGTCCTGAGGCGATCCCGTTGATTGAGCGCATTCATTCTCTGGAAGAAGGGGAACTGCAGCAGCGGCAAGCGGCGGCGCAGGCGGCCCTCTTTCAAATGGGGGTGACCTTCAACGTCTATGGCGATAGCCAGGGCACAGAGCGGATTTTCCCCTTTGACATTATTCCCCGTATCGTCTCGGCTTCCGAGTGGCAGCGGCTGGAGAAGGGCCTTAAGCAGCGCATCCACGCCCTCAACCTGTTCATCGACGATGTTTATCACGACCAGAAAATCCTCAAGGATAGGGTGATCCCTGCCGAGCTGATCGAGACGGCCAAGGGATTTCTGCGGCCCTGTGTGGGGCTCAACCCACCGGGGAGAATTTGGTGCCACGTCACCGGCACCGACTTGGTGCGGGATCGGGACGGAACTTGGTACGTGCTGGAAGACAACCTGCGCTGTCCGTCGGGAATCTCCTACGTGCTGGAAAATCGGCGGGTGATGAAAAGCACCTTTCCCTCCCTGTTCAACACAATGGGGATCCGCCCGGTGGACGATTACCCCAGCCACTTGTTGGATACTCTGCTCTACCTGGCGCCGCCGCAACTGGCCAATCCAACGGTGGTGGTGCTCACCCCCGGCATCTACAACTCCGCCTACTTCGAGCATTCTTTCCTCGCCCAGCAGATGGGGGTGGAGCTGGTGGAAGGACGGGATCTGGTGGTGGCAGATGGCTATTTGCAAATGCGCACCACCAAGGGGCTGCAGCGGGTGGATGTGATCTACCGCCGTATCGACGACGACTTCATCGATCCGCTGGCCTTTCGCCCCGATTCTCTACTGGGGGTTCCGGGCCTGTTTGAGGTTTATCGGTCAGGGCGGCTGGCGATTGCCAACGCTTTGGGAACAGGGGTGGCGGACGACAAGGTGATCTACGCCTATGTGCCGCAGATGATCCGCTACTACCTGGGAGAAGAGGCCATTTTGCCCAACGTGCCCACCTACCTCTGCTGGGATCCTAAGGATCAGGCGTACGTACTGGAAAACCTGGACAAGCTGGTGGTGAAGGCAGCCAACGAGTCGGGTGGCTACGGCATGTTGATGGGATCCCAGGCCACACCGGAAGAGCGGGCTGCTTTTGCCGAGAAAATCCGCGCCCAACCGCGCAACTACATCGCCCAACCCACCCTGTGCCTTTCTCGCGTGCCCACCTTGGTGGATCGGGGAGAAGGCCCCTGTCTGGAGCCCTGTCATGTGGACTTGCGGCCCTACATCCTCTATGGCAAGGACATTTATGTTCACCCAGGGGGGCTGACCCGCGTCGCCCTCAAGAAGGGATCCCTGGTGGTGAACTCCTCCCAGGGGGGCGGCAGCAAAGATACCTGGGTGCTCTGTGTGGATCCCGGCTGTTGAGAGACGGCTGGCAAAATAGGCTCAAAGTCGCTCGCCCGAACCTCTGCTCCACCGGCCAAAGCGGCTGGCATGTTGAAGCGCCAGATCCACGTAGTGCTGAGCGTGAAGGCGCAGTTGCTCGACCTCTTCCTCGGTGAGGGTGCGGATAACCTTGGCCGGGATCCCTACCGCCAAAGAGTGGGGTGGCACAGACCGGGTGACCACTGCTCCAGCTCCCACCATGCTGCCTGCCCCGATGGTGACCCCGTTCAAGATAATGGCCCCAATCCCGATCAGACATCCCCCCTCGATGTGGGCACTGTGGATGACCGCTCGATGGCCTACGGTCACTTCCTCGCCAACCAGGGTCGGCTGTCCGGGATCCCCGTGCAGGATGGCTCCATCTTGGATGTTGCTGCGGCGGCCAATGACAATGGGCGAGAGATCCCCCCGCAAGATGGCCCCGTACCAGATGCTCACCGCTTCCGAAAGATGGACATCGCCGATCAGTGTGGCATTGGCGGCAATAAAGGCTGCCTGGTCGATCCCTCTCGGCTGCTGCTCTAACCCCACTTTCCAAACGCCCTTGGCAACGGCTTCCATTTCCCCAATCCTACTGCTACCGGGGGTGCGGCAATTCCAGACCTGCCCCAGCGCTCCGCGCCGCCTCCAGTCCCAGAAAAAGAGAGGAGCCAGGGATCCAGAAAATCAACCCGTCCCTTTGCTCCTGTTTCACCATTGTCAATCCATTGCACAATAGCAATGAGATATAAGCAACACATTTGGCTCATTGTCGATAGCTGTGGAAGCGTTCGTTAGATTAATTTCTAACTCTTGTAGGAGAGGGGCTAGGGGTGAGGGATTTTAGCTAAGCCTGCCGTTGCAGCAGGGGAGAGGATTCAGACGGTTGCAAGGGGCGAATGGCAAAGAAAGTTTCGTAGATGCAATCGCCAACGTGGTTCATTTGTAGCTGCAATTTGTCGAGAAACTCATGTAAGCCCTGCTCCATAATGTCGTCGATGGTCAGGTAGTCCAGCTCAGAACGCAGGCGGCCCAAAGCTCGCTCGCTGGGATCCCGCCAAGTATCGGCTGGGGTGCCGGTGATCTGGTGCAGGGATCGATCCGCATGAATAAGACAAAACTGAATGGAGCGGGGAAATTGCCGATCCAAAATCAGGAAAGAGGCCACCTCTCTGGGATTGATGCGGTGCTGGCGGCTGTATTTCCGGTACATTTCATAAGCACTGGCCGACTTCAGCAAAGCAATCCACTGCAACTCATCCAAAGCCGTACCCACATACTGCAGAGAGGGCAGCAAAATAAAATACTTAACATCCAAAATGCGCGCCGTTTTGTCCGCCCGCTCCAAAAGACGGCCAATCTGGCCAAAGTGCCAACCTTCCCCGTGGGTCATGGTGGCATCCATCACCCCGGCGAATAGGTGGCTGGCCAGTTTCACTTCCGTGAAGAAATCGTGGAGCTGACTCAGGTGGGGGCCTTGCTGAGCTGCTTCTTTGACCATCAAATAAAAGCGGTTGACCCGCTCCCACATTTCTGAAGAAATGACCTCCCGCACAGAACGGGCATTTTCTCGCGCCAGCCGCAAACAGGAAAGGATGGAGTTGGGGTAATCCCTATCAAAAGCCAGGAACTGGATGACCGTTTCTTGGGTCGCCTGGCCATAACGCTGGTAAAACAGCTCCTGATCCCCGGTGGTGTAGACGATGGGATCCCACTGCTGGGCGGGACCGCTGGGCAAGTCTAGGATGAGGTTGAGATTGACATCGATGAAGCGGGCGATGTTCTCGGCGCGCTCCACGTAGCGGTTGAGCCAGTAGATGGAATCGGCCACGCGACTCAGCATGCTGTTACCTCCTCTGGAGTTTCTTGTCTCCGCGCTCCGTTCAAACCCAGCAGGCGGAGCAGCCGCCGCACCTTCACCAGCAGCACCCCCGTCAGGCCGGTCAAGATCCACCCCATCCACTCGGCTGCAGTACCCAGATAGCGCACCTGCACGCGATGATCCCCTGGTGGGATCCGCACCTGCAACAGCCCCACTCCGCTGTGCTCAGCAGACGTGAGGCGACCATCCACCTGTACCCGCCAAGCAGGGTAGTAAAAAGTGCGCAGGACTACCCATTGATCCTGATCGGTGGGGTTAACGGCCCGAAAACGACGGTAGCCATAGCGCCACTGCTCCACTTCCAACAGTGGCTCCAGATTGCCTTGCTCTTGTCCAAAATCCACTACGTCCCCCTGCCACCGCAGCAGCGGATCCACCTCTGGGGGCGGCATGGGCAGGGTTGCTTGGCGAGGTCGGTACTCCAGCACATCCACCAGCGCCAGCCCATCGGGAAAGATCCAGTGCCAGTGAAGAAAAGCGATGCCCGGTCGCTGCTGGGGCTCATTGGGAAATGGCTTGGCTGCAGACAGCTCTTGAAAAGTCTGGATGGTTTGCGGGTCAAACCAGGCTCTGGACAAGACCTGCCAGCCCTGCCAGCTTTGTATCCCCATGGCCAGACCTATCCCCACAATCAAGAGGATCCTCCAGCCCTTTTGCCCCCACCCCCAGGCGGCCAGGGATCCCAACAGCCAGGGCACGGTTACCGCCGTCACCGCCATCCAGCGCCAAGAAAACTGAATGCGGCGCAGGGGCAAAACCCACTCGTAGAGCCAACCCAGCAGATCCGTCATCATCAGCAAGGCCACCAAGCTGGCCCCCAAGCTGTAGAGCAGGATGGCTTTGGCCAGGGGAGCAGAGGATTCTAAGGCACCATGGGACTCCGTCTCGCCAGCGCGAACGGAATGGATCGGGGTCATCCCCCTTGTCCTGCGGGCCAGCCATTCCCAGAAAACCAGGATCCCAGCACCCAAGACAACGGCCACCATCCAGATCCAGTACCCCACCAGGCCGCTCTCAAACCAGTGCTGCGTCAGTTGTGGCTGGAGCCGGGTCAGCCCACTCACCATCAAACGATGTTGGGGCATGTACTCTTCGACGAAATTGACGAAGTCCACCTGGACAAAGCGCTGATCCCAAAAGGCTGGCAGCAGATAAAACGCCGTCCACCCCAGCCCCAGCCCAAACCCCAAGTAGCAGCGCCCCACCCTGGGCCAGAGGGGATCCCAGCGGCCCAGCACCCAAGGCAGAGGCAGCCAAGTTAGCGTAAAGACCAGCAAAGTGGGCAAGTGAGATAGGGCCAACAGGCCGTAGCTAATGGCTAAGGCCACAATCGGCCAAAGGGACTGGGGCCGGCAGATCACCTGGACTGAGGCCCAGAAAATCCAGGGAGAGACAGCAATGGCCCACACTTCCCCCATTGCCCCCCGTTGGTAAATATCCACCAGCCAATAGGGGCCGGCCATACCCGCCAGAGCCAAAACCAGAGCCCAAGCCCAGGGGATGAGTTGCCGGAGAAGGGCATACAGCCCTGTCCCGAAGACCGCCATTGCCAAGCCCATGCTGGCCACCAAAGAGGTGGGCATGTCCAGCCCCAGCAGGCGAAACGGCAGAGGGGCCACCATGCACAGAGGGGGGTAAAAGGCAAAGGTAGGATTGCCGTAGCCGAAGTTGGAATACTCCAGCCAGCGGGGGTAGAACTGCCCGCTGAAAAACTGTCGCTGATACTGAAAGGCCCAACTGAGGTTGAAGTGGGTGGAATGAGTGATGGGATATCCCTGGTGCAGCATGGGCCAGAGCAGCACCACGACTCCCACCAGCAACCCTATCCCAACACCCCTCTCCGGTTGGCACAACGCTTTTAGCATTTCTCGGCGTTGTCCCCATCCTCTACCTCGAAGGGCCCAGACTTCCCCCCATACTTGCGCAACAGCCGGATGTTTTCGATCACCATCGTCTTTTCCAGGGCCTTGGCCATGTCGTACAGGGTGAGGGCGGCCACGGAAACAGCCGTCAGAGCCTCCATCTCCACCCCTGTTTGGGCGTTGGTTTTTACTGTAGCGGTGATCAGAAAGCCGGGCAGATGGGGATCCGGATCCAGATCCACAGTGACGCTGCTCAAGGGGAGAGGATGACACAGCGGGATCAGATCGGCGGTGCGCTTGGCAGCCATGATCCCGGCCAGCCGGGCTGTTTCCACCACATTCCCTTTGGGCCCTTGACCGGCCAAGATGGTCTGCAAAGTCGTTTCTGACATGCGTACCTGTCCTTGGGCAGTGGCCAAGCGGGCAACCATGGGCTTGTGTCCCACTTCCACCATTTGTGCTCGGCCAGAGGCGTCCAGGTGGGTGAGGGCTTGCCCAACAAAGGACTCTGTCCTGCTGGCGCGACTAGAACTCGAATCCGATGGCACCCCGGCCTCCCACAATCCTTGAGAGCTGAAGAGTTGGCTTAGGCTCCGATGAGGTCGGCAAATCGGCAACCAGACCCGCAGGGACTTGACAACTAGTAGCGAATCCAGGCATAGGCGGCATCAGAGAGCACCGGCACCTCGGCGTAGTGGCCGCGAATGTTTTGCACCCAGGCGTAGACGGTGATGGCAATCACCCCCAAGAGAGCCGTGGTGGCCAAAATGCTGACCATCGCTGCCAGGCCAAGGTTGCCGAAGAGTATGCCAAACGCCTGCATCAGCACCTGCACCAAGAACAAGGCAATGTTGAGCAAGAGCGCCTGGATGGTGTTGAAGCGAACAAAATGGGCTACGCGGGTGTTGCGGATCACCAGGAACAGCAGAGCCAAAAACACCCCCATTCCCAGCCAGCCCGTGGCCAGGGGCACCAGACGAAACAGAGGCGCAAAAATGGGGATCAGCCCTGGCAGAGATTGAAACAACCCAGAGGGCAAAAAGCCCAAGGGCAGAGCCGATACCAAAGGCAAAAGGTAGGGAAGGGATCCCCACAGCCGATTGATGGGAGTGATGTCGCCGCGCCAGGTCATAATCCGCCGATCCCCATAGGTGCAATGGTTACTGGAGCTGGCTTGTCGGTGCGCTTCTGGGATCCCCGCAAGCTACAGGTCGGAAAGAGAAAGCAACACCCAAGCCTTGGGCCTATTGTAGTCGATGGATTTGGGTGGCTCAACGCGCTTGGCCGCAAGCTGGCTTCTGCTTTCCAGTGAGCAGAAAAACTGGAGGCCAAAACGTTCAGAGTGAGCGCTCCGATGCATCTGGGCTGATATAATCAACGGCAAATTCTGGCTGCATCACCGGTTTTTCAGGTTCTCTACATTTTTCAGCTTCCACCATGAAGATTTCATCGTCTCCCGCTGCTCGCATCGTCGGAGCTTTTGTCTGGCAAGTTTGGTCTGGGCTGATGGGTTTTCTCAACGACCGTCTGTTGCCGGAGCGCTATCACATTCGGCCCGAAGCTTTGCCGGAGTGGATTGCCCAGGTGTGGGCAGGCTATCTGCGCTATCGGGAAGCCTCTCGTCCGGGGGCGATCCAGTTTCGCGGCTTGACGGTGGATCCCAGCCGAGATCTGCGCTCAGCTCACCTCGGATCCCGTCCGCTCCGCTACCGCGGCTGCCCCATGGAGACGGTTGCCCGACCTGGGGATCCCTCTCCTGCCGTCCAACCCATCCCTGAAAAGGCTTTTGTGCCCCCCTACTGGAAACTCCTCAATACGCTGCGCTTGAAGTTGAGCCTGGCCGATATTGATCGCTACCCCGTCACTCCGGCCCTGCAGCGGGTTTACCGCGGTCAAGAGTTCTGACAGCGCTCTGCTCCTTAGCGGCAATGGGGTGTTGATGCCGGGGATCCCTGCAGTGGGTGGGGATCCCTTTTTGGACTTTGTTCGCGACAGCGGGACGGAGTCTCCGGATTGGACTTGTAGGTTTGGGTGCGGGTGGTTTCTCCTGAGGGGAAAGCTGAGAAAGACTGCAAAAAAACTTAAGGTCACTTTCCCGCTGGGGGATAAGAGCCCCTACAGTGGATAAAGAAGAACATGGTGCTCCGCACCGCCAACGCAATGAGCCTTGTTATGTCCAAAAGCGGCATGCTCCTACTGAACTTGGGGGGGCCAGAGGCCCAGGCCGATGTGCAGCCCTTTCTTTACAATCTGTTTGCCGATCCCGAGCTGATCCGGCTGCCGTTTCCCTTCTTGCAGCGGGCCTTTGCCTGGGCCATCTCCACACTGCGGGCCGAAAAATCCCGCCGCAACTACGCGGCCATTGGGGGGGGATCCCCCTTGCGGCGCATTACTGCTGAGCAAGCGCGAGAACTGCAGGCCCACCTGGTGGCTGAGGGCTATGACGTGCCGGTGTATGTTGCCATGCGCTACTGGCATCCGTTGATCGAGTCGGTGGTGCAGCAGATCAAGTCGGATGGGATCACCCGCTTGGTGGTGCTGCCGCTCTACCCGCAGTATTCCATCAGCACGACGGGATCCAGCTTTAAGCTGCTGGATCGGCTCTGGGCTGAAGATCCGGAGCTGGCATGCATCGAGCGCTGCCAGATCTACTCCTGGTACGATCAGCCTCAGTACGTGCAGGCGATGGCCAGAGCAATTCGGGAACAGTTGGATGGATTTGCCGAGCCCGAAGGGGTGCATGTGCTGTTCAGCGCCCATGGCATTCCCGAAAGCTATGTCACCGAGGCCGGGGATCCCTACCAACGGGAAATGGAAGCCTGCGTGCGGCTGATCTGGAAGCAGGTGGGACGCCCCAATGACCACACCCTCTCCTATCAAAGCCGGGTGGGTTCGGTGCGGTGGCTGCAACCCTATACCGAACGGGTCATCCTGGAGTTGGGATCCCAAGGCGTGAAACAGTTGCTGGTGGTGCCGATTAGCTTTGTGTCGGAGCACATCGAGACCCTGCAGGAGATTGACATCGAGTATCGGGAACTGGCCCATCGAGCTGGGATTGCCGATTTTCGCCGTGTGCCCGCCTTAAATACCGACCCTCTGTTCATTGCTGGCTTGGCGGCGCTGGTGCGGCCTCATCTGCTCACTCCAGGCTTGGCAGCTCCTGCCTTTGTCCCTGCTGCTGTGGGCAGCTCGCTGCTGGAGCGGTAGGGAAGAACGCCAGGCATTTCATTGTTGCTCTGCTCATTGTTGCTCTGTAACGCTGACGCGACCAGACGAGGACGCTGACTTCATACCCCCAGAAGCGTTCTCCTACCACCCCAGGTGTCTCATCTTCATGGAGTTTTGACTGGGAATGACCCTAAGCCTGAGCGAAGCCTTGCTGACGAAGTGGCTGCTGACCTATTTTTACCAACGGCTGCCTTTCCCCCAAGAGTGGCTGCCGCAGAAAAGCTATTGGGTAGGGGGATCCCTGCGGGATGCTTACCTGGCTTGGCTGCAGGGCCGTGCTGCTGGGGATCCCGCTCGCGACGGTGGGATGGAGTCCTCAGCGTCGGTGGATTTGGACCTGATGTGCGCTGTGGATCCCGTGGGCTGGGCAGCGGCAGTGGCACGGCGGTTGGGGGCGGGCTTTGTGGTGTTGGATCCCGAACGGCAGATTGCCCGCATTGTGTTGGCAAAGTTGACCGTGGACGTGGGGCTGCAGGCGGGATCCACCCCTGAGGCGGATCTGGAGCAGCGGGACTTCACCTGCAATGCCCTGGCCTTGGATCTGCAACGGGAGCAACTGCTGGATCCCACGGGCGGACAAGCCGATATTCGCCAGGGCCGGATGCGCATGGTACACCCCGACAACCTCAGTGCCGATCCGGTGCGGCTGTTGCGGGGTTATCGACAGGCGGCTCAGCTGGGGTTTGGGCTGGATCCGGCTACGCAAGAGGCAATCCGGGAGCGGGCTCCCCTTTTGGCCAACGTGGCGGCAGAACGAGTGCGGGCAGAGGTAGTAGCCCTGTTGGAGGCAGGGATCCCAGGGCTGGCTCACCTACAGGCGGCGGTGGCGGCGGGGTTGCTGCAGGCTTGGCTGCCCCACCTGAAGCCGGAAAGTCCGGGCTTCCCTCAAGCTCAGGCCGTGTGGGAGTGGGCCGGGCGCTGGCAACCGCTCTATCCCCGCACGCTGGCAGAGCTGGCCCAGCCCTTGACATCCTCACGCGAAGGGCGCGGCAGGCTGTTGGCAGTGGTGCTGGCGGCTTTATTGTGGGATCCAGCGGGAACTGAGGACTCTGTCTTGCTGACGCGAACGGCAGAAAGGGTGGAAACCGAGCTGGAGCGGCTGCGCTTCAGCCGAGCGGAAATGCGGGCCATCCAAAAGCTACACCATCTTCTGCCTCAGCTTCAGCTTCTCCTGACGGACTCCCCCACCCCTGCGCAACAGTGGCGGCTTTACCAACAGGCGGGATCCCTGTTCGGCGGCTTGGCGCTGTTGGCGGTGGCTACGGGCGGCGACCCTCAAAAGCTGGAGTCTTGGCTCAAACGCTACGAAGACCCCCAGGATCCCCTGGCCCATCTGGTGCCCCTGCTGGATGGCCGCGATCTGCTGCACAGCTTGGGGGCCAAACCCGGCCCCTGGGTAGGCCAGTTGCTGCAAGACCTCCAGGAGGCGCAGGCTTGGGGGCAGATTCAAACTCGTGCCGAGGCGCTCTCTTTTGCCCGCCGGTGGCGTGGCCAGCAAAAAGACTAGCCGAAGCGATAGCCGAAGCCGCGCACCGTCACCAAATACTCTGGGTTGCTGGGATCCAGCTCCAATTTTTCCCGCAGCCAGCGGATATGTACATCGACGGTCTTGCTGTCGCCCATGAAGTCGGATCCCCAGATGCGCTCCAGAAGCTGTTCCCGCGTCCAAACGCGGCGGGGGTTGGACATAAACAGCTCCAACAGGCGAAACTCTTTGGGGGAAAAACTCACCTCGACGCCCCGCACCAACACGCGGCACTCCTGGGTAAACATACACAGATCCCCGTAACGGAGCACCGTGGCATCGCTGGCTTGGGCCAGTTGTTGCCGGCGCAACACCGAGCGACAGCGGGCGATCAGCTCCCGCATACCAAAGGGCTTGGTCAGATAATCGTCGGCCCCCAGTTCCAAGCCCACCACCCGGTCGGTTTCGCTACTTTTGGCCGTCAACATCAAGATGGGAATCGTGTTGCCCTCCCTGCGCAGCAGCCTGCATAGATCCAAACCGTTCAAGCTGGGCAACATCAAATCCAGGATCATCAAATCCAGCCGCTCAGCCGTATGTACCACCTCAAGGGCTTGCCGACCATCAGCGGCCTGTAAAACTTGATATCCCTGTTCTTCTAAAGCCAGGGCAACCGTTTCCCGAATGGCATCCTCGTCATCCACCACCAGCAGGGTCTCCAGATGGGAAGCAGCTTCCTTGGCTTGAGGAAGTGGACCGGTCATGGAGAGGGTTGCTTCCATACAGAACTCCGTTGCGCCTGCACGCAAGTGCTCCGCACCGCCGTCACGAACGCGGAAGCGTCACGTAGCGATAACAGCCTCACAGGGTGAGAAGGGCAAGTGCCGCCACCGTCAACAGCAGCCCCCCGATAGGATATCAAACTTCCAGGGCCGGCCAATGTAAAGAGAACAGGGGTGGACTGATTGCCCAAGGTCTTGAGACGGCGAATGGGGCCACAAAGATTCCAAAAACCTGCAATTCAGGATGATTGATTTAAGATCTCTAATGTGGAGCCGCCCCTACCCACGCCTCATGGTGCTCTGCACCCCTCCCGCGAACGGCAACTCACGCTTTAAGGACTCCGTCCCGCTGTCGCGATTGGCCGGAAACCGGTTATGTCTGCTTCCCCTTCTGCACTCTGGGCCACTGGCGGAGCCATTCTGCGGCTGTTGCGCTGGCACAAGCCGGCAGGGCGACTGATTTTGATGATCCCGGCGCTGTGGGGAGCTTTTTTGGCCGGACGGGGAACGCCCCCTTGGCCGTTGGTCGGGATCATCATTTTGGGCAGCCTGGCTGCCAGTGGGGCAGGCTGTGTCATCAACGATCTTTGGGATCGAGATTTGGATCCGCTGGTGGAGCGCACCCGCCATCGCCCGTTGGCCAGCCGGGAGTTGACCGTTGGCGTCGGGATCCTGATGGCGGTGGTGAGTTTGGCCTGTGCGGCAGGGCTGGCGCTGTTTCTCAACCCGGTTAGCCTTGCCCTCTGTGTGGCGGCGGTGCCGGTGATCCTGCTCTATCCGGGGGCCAAGCGGGTGTTTCCGGTGCCGCAGTTGGTGCTGGCTCTGGCGTGGGGATTTGCCGTGCTCATCAGTTGGACGGCGGTGAGCGGCCAAGATGCCAACACACCCCTGTGGGAAGAGGGGCTGGGCTGGCTGTGGCTGGCCACGGTGTTGTGGACACTGGGATTTGATACCGTCTATGCTCTTGCGGATCGGGAGGACGATGAGCGGGCCGGGATCCATTCCAGCGCCCGTTTTTTCGGGCAGCGGACGCCGACGGCGGTAGGGCTATTTTTTTTGGGCACTGCCATCGCGCTGTTGGGGGTAGGCCTCAGCCTACGGTTGCATGGAGTTTATTTTGTCAGCTTGGCCATCGTCACTGTCCTCTGGGGCCGGCAAACCTGGCAGCTCCACCAAAGGAATGCCTCTCCCACCTTGTACCTGGCCATCTTCGGCCAAAATGTGGTGCAAGGGTTTATTCTGCTGGCGGGGATGATCGGCGGATCCCTGCTGGCCTGAGGGATCCCCTGGCCTCTCGCATGGCCAGATGCCTCTCTGAAGAACGCCTTGCCCCTCAGCCGACGCTGGGGCTGCCTCTTTGGGAAGGGATCCCGACAAATCTCCGGACTGGCAGGAATCGGCCCAGGGCCATGGGCAAACGGTAGAATGAGACGATTAATTGCAGGATCCCAGCCTCCGATGGCCCCACTGAGCAGCGGTGAGCCTCCCTATGACATTCTTATTCTCTCAAACGGCCCTGGAGAGCTGACCACCTGGGTGCGTCCGGTGGTGATGGAATTGCGCCAGCAACTGCCTCAGGCACGCCTCTCCCTGGTGCTGTCCCCCTGCCCCCATGCTTCCGGGCAAGAGATGAAGATAGCGCAAGCGTTCGTCGACGTGGATCGGGTGCAGGATCCCGATTTTTTTCTGGCTTTTTTGCTTACTGGCCAAACCGAAGAAGCCTGGAATTGGGCCAAGCGAGGGGTGGTGCTGTTTCTGGGGGGGGATCAGTTTTTTGCCGTCTGGATTGCTCGCCGCTTGCGCTATCGGCTGGTGGTCTATGCTGAGCATCAACCCCGTTGGCGGCCTTGGGTACATGCTTTCGCCGTGCGAACCGAGGCAATCAAACGCCGCTACGATGGCGGACGGCTGCTGGGCCACCCTTGGGCCCACAAAATGCACGTTGTCGGGGATTTGATGGCGGATGGCGTAGCCAGCGCTGTCTATTTGCCGGGGGTGCCCCTTTCCGGCTGGCTTGGCAGCAGATCTCCTGCCGCTGCCTCCAAACCCACGGCAGGCTTTTCTTCCCCAACCCAAGCCTTTGGCCTGCTCCAAGATGCATCTCCCAGCTCCATCGGCGAGGGGGAGCCTGTAAGAACTGCGCCAGAGAGAGTGGGGAACCGCTTCACCGATCGCGTAAGCGGGCCGGAGGCCTTTCGCGTAAGCGGGCCGGAGGCCTTTGAAGAATTGCTACCGCGCGGCTGGCAGCGTCTGAGCGATGAGAACCGCACCCACTATCAGGTGGGGCTGCTCCCAGGCTCCAAGCCAGCCAAGCTCTCCTTGGGGGTGCCATTGGTGTTGGCTGTGGCCGATGAGCTGCGACAGATGCTGCCGAATGTCCGCTTTGTGATCCCGGTGGCCCCAGGACAAACCCCCCAGTCGTTGGCAGCCTATGCTCATCCCAGGCTCAATCCCGATATGGCTTTGATCTATGGCACCTCAGCCATTCTGGAGCAGACCAATCTGGGATCCCAGTTTGTTACCCCCTTTGGCAGCACGGTGCAATTGTGGACAAGCTTCCCTGCCTATTCTGTGCTGGCCAACTGTGATCTCTGTCTGACCACCATTGGCGCCAACACCGCCGAGCTGGCCTATTTGGGGGTGCCGATGGTTGTGGTGATCCCTACCAACAAGCTGGAGGCAATGCGCGCCTGGGATGGGATTCTTGGCCTGTTGACCCGCCTTCCAGGCTTGGGCACTTGGCTGGCCCGCGCCGTCAACAGAATTGCTCTGCGTTGGCTAGGTCACTTGGCTTGGCCGAACATCTGGGCGGGGCGAGAGGTGGTGCCAGAGTTGCGGGGCCATTTGCGCCCGGTGGCCGTGGCCGAGCAAATGCGAGTTCTGTTGGAAGATCCCCAGCGCCGTCAGCAAATGCAGACAGAACTGCAGCGGCTGGGGGGAAGGCCGGGAGCCGCGCAAGCCATTGGAGAACTGGTGGCTCAGCAGTTGAGTAAAGGCTAGGGCAGAAGGCAATTTGCTTGAGCTCGACCCAGTGGAGAGTTGCGCGAGGAGCTCCCTTGGCGCGATTGGAGATCTCTCCTTGCTGCCGGCAAAAAGTGCTAAAAGGGGAGTGGAGGTTCCTAAACGGAGACCATTCATGCTGACGGAGGCCGAGCAGTCGGCGGTGGAAAGCCCCAAAACGGGGGAGGGCAATTCTCTCCCTGCTGGCAAGCCGGAGCCAAAACTGGGGTTCTGGCAGCAATTTTGGGAGGATGTTGATTGTGTCTTCGATCGGGATCCGGCAGCACGCAATCGCTGGGAGGTCATCTTCACTTATCCCGGTGTGCATGCTCTGTTTTTGCACCGCATCGCCCACTGGCTGTGGAAACGGCGCTGGTTTTTCCTAGCGCGGCTGCTCAGCTTCTTGGCTCGTTCTTTCACATTGATTGAAATCCACCCGGCAGCCAAGATTGGGCGGCGCTTTTTCATTGACCACGGCTGTGGGGTGGTGATCGGTGAGACGGCAGAAATTGGCGATGATGTTACCCTCTACCACGGGGTCACCTTGGGGGGTACCTCTTGGAACAAGGGCAAACGTCATCCCACCCTGGAAAATGGGGTGATTGTCGGCACGGGGGCAAAGATTCTGGGGCCGGTTCGCATTGGGGAAAAAGCTCGTATCGGAG
Source organism: Synechococcus sp. R55.3 (assembly GCF_047461975.1). NCBI lineage: Bacteria > Bacillati > Cyanobacteriota > Cyanophyceae > Synechococcales > Synechococcaceae > Synechococcus > Synechococcus sp. R55.3. The sequence goes on from NZ_JANSIG010000004.1 coordinate 18,866, forward strand.
CCAACGCGGTCGTGATTCAGGATGTAGCTCCCGGCATGACGGTGGTTGGGATCCCAGGCCGTGCGGTCATCCCGCCCCATCAGCGCCGCATCCCCGCCCATGGCATTGACCTGGATCACCATCTCATGCCTGACCCAGTGGGACGGGCTATCGAACAGTTGCTGCACCGTATCCAAGATCTGGAAGCCCAGGTGGCCCGCCTTAACCGGGAACGGGAACAGGTCCGGCAGGATCAGGTGAGAGGCGAAGCAGAATATTCCTGATCCGTCCTGCTGATGCGAACGTTCGACTGCTTCGTTTATGGGTGATGGCGGTAGCTGTAGGGTTATCTGTTAGTGCTTGATCTAAAATGGTTCGGAAGTTGTCTGTTAAAATCATCACGGTTTAGGCAATGTGTAGAGTTATCTAGTGAAACAGTGGGTTGATTGAGCATGAGCCTGGAAACTATTGCTTTGATAGGGGTATTAACGCTACTGACAGCAAGTTTAGGGACTGACTTTTTCTGGGTTGTTGTAGTTAAACAAGCTTTTCAGCGCATCAGCGACCAATCTCTTCTGGAGGTAATGGGTAATATTCACTTACAATCTGCCAAGTTTATGCCCGTTGTTTTTCTGGCTATGCTTGCCTGTGCCGTTATTTTGAATGTAGTTTCAAGTTCTCGCTCAGAGCCGTATTTGTTGAGAATCGGGTTAATCAGTTTGGCTGTGTATTTCGCATTGGTTTTCATTGGTTCTGTTCCGATAAATAACACTATCGTATCGATGTTGAACGGTGCTGGATCGCAATTCACCATTCGAGAATTACAGGGTAGATGGGATATGCTACTTTGGTTCCGTTTATTCAGTATTTTGGTCTCTTACTGGTCATTTCTTCACTACGCATTGAATCCAAAGGTGAAGTCTTTTTAGTCAACTAAACCGAAAAGTTAGAGACAGCGCGCAGTCGAACAATTCGGTTGCAGCGGACGGTTGGGAGATATTGGTGGGGGGCAAAGGTTACTTGTCGCCGCTGAACCGAGCCGATCTGAAGATTTGTCTGAACCAGGTGGCTGGACAAGAGGGTCCAGCTTTCGGGGTATGCTGTGAGAGCGCTGGCCAGCTTTTTCCTCTGAATCTCTATTGGGTAACGCCGTCCGATGTCCCTTGTTGCTCCGCAACCCTGTCGCGAACAGGATTCTGTACCGTTGGCTTTGTTGAGTGTATCCGACAAAACCGGACTGATCCCGCTGGCCCAGTCCCTCGTGCAAGAGCATGGCTTTCAACTGCTCAGCAGTGGGGGAACCGCCAAGGCGCTCTCAGAAGCTGGGATCCCGGTCACCCCTGTCTCTGCCCACACTGGCGCGCCGGAAATCTTGGGGGGAAGGGTGAAGACGCTGCACCCCCGCATCCACGGCGGCATTTTGGCCCGCCTGGAATGCAGCGAAGACCGGGCAGACCTAGAGGCGCTGGGGATCCCTCCCATCCAACTGGTGGTGGTCAACTTCTACCCTTTTGAACAGACAGTGGCCCAGGCAGGAGTGTCTCTGGAGGAAGCTTTTGAGCAGATCGATATCGGCGGGCCCACTTTGGCGCGGGCGGCAGCCAAAAATTATCCCCACGTCACGGTGCTGACGGATCCCAGCCAGTACCCCCAGTATTTGCAACTGCTCTCCGGGGCCTATGGGGAAACAGAGCGGCTGGCGTTTCGCTTCCAGTGTGCTCGTCGGGCCTTTGAGCAGGTACTGGCCTACGACCGCGCCATCGTCACCTACCTGGCTCGCCTGGAGCTAGCAGGTCCCTCCCAGTCCTCCGCAGCTGCCGCTGAAGACAGGTTTCAACTGCAAGGGATCCTGTGGCAACGCCTGCGCTACGGGGAAAATCCCCATCAAGCTGCCACTTGGTATGTGACGGATCCGGCTGCCCCCGGCTGGCAGCGGGCTAAGCAGTTGCAGGGGAAGGAGCTGAGCTACAACAACCTGCTGGATCTGGAGGCGGCCCGTGCCCTGGCGGCAGAGTTAACCTTGTTACTCCGCAATGCTGATGCGACGCGGCCCACTGACGGGAAGGGCTCTGTGTCTTCTGGCTCTGCTCGGAGGGAGTTCTTGCAACCTGAACAAGCGGTGGCGGTGGTGGTTAAGCACAACAACCCCTGCGGGGTGGCCATTCGCCCATCGCCGGCTGCCGCCCTCGAGGCTGCCCTGGCTGCTGATCCAGTTTCGGCCTTTGGGGGCATCGTCGCCCTCAACCAACCCTTGGACGCAGAGACCGCCCGACGGCTGGTGGAGCCTTTTTTGGAGTGTGTGGTGGCTCCCGATTGCACTCCAGAAGCGGCTGAGCTACTGTCAGTCAAAAAGAACTTGCGGGTCTTGATCTTGCCGGACTTGTGTGTGGGGCCTGCCCAAACAATCCGCACCCTGGCCGGGGGCTTTCTGGTGCAGGATGCCGACTCACCTGTTGTGCCGCAACGCTGTCGCGACCAGGGACTGACGCAAACCGACAGCCCCCCCTCTTGGCAAGTGGTCACCCAACGCCAGCCCACCCCCGCAGAATGGGCAGATCTGGAATTTGCCTGGATAGTCTGCAAACATGTGAAATCCAACGCCATTGTCGTCGCCAAGCAGAGGCAGACGCTCGGCGTCGGAGCCGGACAAATGAATCGGGTGGGAGCAGCGGAGATCGCTCTCCAGCAGGCGGGATCCCAAGCAGCAGGAGCTGTTTTGGCCAGCGATGGCTTCTTCCCCTTTGCCGACAGCGTGGAGATGGCTGCCCAAGCAGGGATCCGCGCCATCATCCAGCCGGGGGGGAGCATCCGCGATGCCGATTCCATTGCTGCTGCCAACGCTGCCGGTATTGCCATGGTTTGCACCGGCATACGTCACTTTCTGCACTGAGCCCGCCTTTCTGCTCAAGAGAGAAATCTTCCCAAGAGAGACAAAGAGTAGGGAGTATCCTCAACTTTAGGGCAACCCCCAGGCTCTGGCCCGCTCTGCCAGCCAGCCCTCAGCCCGCAAATTCTCCAGTTCTCGGCGCACCCGCAGCCGCAATTCGGCGTGCTGCAGCCCCTTGGGCATGGCAATGCCCAGCCCCACCGTTGCCAAGGGGGATCCCAGAAATTGAAACTGTTGCTCCGCAGCGCTTTCGCGACGGGGATGCTCTGCTAGCCACCCTGCCAGCACCGAGCGATCTGCTGCCCACGCCTGCACAGCTCCCTCCAAGAGCAGTTCTGCTCCTGCCTGATAGGAGTCAACCGGCACCAACTCCACCCTTGGCAGGTATCGATTCAGCAGGGGAATGGCGCTGGAGCCGCGCAAGACCGCAACGCGACCGCCCCGCAAGTCCGACCAGCTTTCCCAGTTGTGGGAACGAGCCACAACCAAGCTGGGGCCATCCTGATAGTAAGCAGAAGTGAACTCCACCTGGCGCGCCCGATCCGGGGTAATGCCGATCTGAGCAATGGCCAAATCCACCTGGCCGTCAGCCAGCACCTGCAGCCGCTCTACATTCGAGACCGGCACCAACTCCACAGCCTCTGCCGAGTCCAACAGCCGGGATCCCAGCTCACAAGCCAGCTCGATCTCAAACCCCTGCAGATCCCCTTGGGGAGTGCGAAACCCCAGCGGCCTCAAGTTGTCTTTTACGGCAACGCGCAGCCGTCCAGAATCCACAATCTCCGGCCAAGGACGAGCCACAGTAGGGATCCCTCTCCCCAGGCAGGCGAGGGCCAGAATGGCTGCCAGGAAGGACTTCTGGATAGCCGTCGGAACCTCCTCAGGAGGCGCGAGACTGGCGCGCTGCCTCCACCACCTGGGTAAAGGCCTCTGGATCCAGGAAAGCCAAGCGGGCCAACATTTTGCGGTTGAGCTGGATATTGGCTTTTTTGAGACCATCGATGAACTCGTGGTAACGCAGGCCCTGGGCACGGGTGGCCGCGTTGATGCGGGTAATCCATAGGCGACGAAAATCCCGCTTCTTGCGACGGCGATCCCGGTAGGCGCTGCGCAAAGCCTTCATCACCTGCTGGTTGGCGGTGCGGAACAGCTTTGAACCAGCTCCCCGAAAGCCTTTGGCCAGCTTGAGGATCTTTTTGCGGCGCTTGCGGGCGACATTGCCCCGTTTGACTCTCATGGCAGTAACTCAATAGGAACTTGAACAAACTCAAACTGAAGGGTAGAAGCACTCCGTCCTGCTAACGGGATCGGAACTGCTGTCGCCAATGCCAGCCCCTGAAATCTTCTTGCCGGCGCGAGCAGGATCCCGGCTAGTGGGTGTTGGGCAACATCAGGCGCACATTGACCACATCCCGCTTGTCCACCAGGGCCACACCGGCCAATTTGCGTTTGCGCTTGCTGGTTTTGTGCTCCAGCAAGTGGTTGTGCCCGGCCCTGCGACGCATAAACTTGCCGCTGCCGGTCAGGCGGAAGCGCTTGGCTGCTGCCTTGCGGGTTTTGATTTTGGGCATGATGGTAACCCCAGAATACGCGGGGCCAGAGCTAAAGGTCACAGCCTTCTAGCATAAGCCATAGAAGAACAAGAGGGCAAATGCCAAGGTTCGTCCCGCTGAGGCAAGGGAAAGGGGTCGAGAAACTCTCAAGAGACCGAGTTTTGCGGCTCCAGCAGCAGCACTTGCCAGCGCAGCAGGCGTTGCAGTTGCTCGAAGCTCAGGGGGCACTCTAGGCCAGCCTGGATCTCTTGGACGGTGCGGATCCCGTCCACCTGTTGGAGAAAGGCGAAGGCTTCTTCGCTCAGGGAGATGGCTTCGTAAGCATAGTTGAAAATGCTCCGCCCCGGCCACAGGCCCAGACAGGGGCTGAGGTGGGCAATGGCTGATGCTACACTTTCCGGGCTTGTCCATTCCCAGCGGCGGATGGGGGGCTTACCGAGAAACAGCTCGTAGTGGGCCACCACCGGATCCAGCAGCTCGATCAAGCGATAGCGTTCCGGTTCCGGCAGCTGAGCCGCCTGAGCCAGCAGGGCCTCGTCCTGGCCCAACACCCGTTCCAGCCGCCAAAACTCCGGGTTGGAAAAGCGCAGAAACTGCAGTCCGGAAGCCCGGATTAATTCAAACAGAGTCTCGATGGTGTAGTCCACTTCCTGGGGGTGCAGGTACATATCGGCGAAGCATTCGTCGTCCACGTTCTCGATGGCCCAGCGGGCCCGTTCTTGCTGCTGGATGCGGTTGGTTTCCGGCAAGATCTCGAAAAGGCGGCGGCCCACCTGGAGACCCCTCTGCAATTGCTCCGCCGAGGCGAGGGTCTGGTGTTCAGAACCCGTTACCAGCAGGCGGATGGCCTTTTGCATGAGGCGGATTTCGTGGCGGCCCAGCTCGCCGTATACAAACAGGTGCAAGAGCCCGCCGGGAGCCAATTTGCCGGCCAAAGCCTGCAGCCCCGCTAGCGGATCGGGCAGGTGGTGGAGCACGCCCACGCAGTTGATGAAGTCAAACTGCCCCGGCAGCTGGTCGATGTCGTAGACGTTGAGCTGGCGAAACTGCACCGGCGGTGCCTGGGAAGCTCGACAACGGGCCTCGGCAATCTCCAGGGCGCGGCTGCTCAGATCAAAGGCCCAAATTTCTGCGTTGGGGTTTTGGTGGGCAATGTATTCTGTTCCCACTCCCGAGCCACAGCCGGCATCCAGAATGCGCACCCTGCGCCGACCCGGATGGGATCCCGTACAAAAGGCATGGGCCTGGGGCCAGCTCCAGCGCCAATTCCACCCTGGCGGGGGAACAGTGCCGATGGGCTGCGGGGGGAAGGGGTAGAGCTCGTAGAGCTGCCGCACTTGGTTGAGCACTTGTTCGGCGCTGGGGGAGTTGGGCTGCATGGGCTATCTGTTGGCTGGCTCGGTTACCAGCAAGACTATAGTGACAATATCCCTCCTAAAGCTCCTGCTGGGCCCACTGTCATGAAAGTGCTCCGCACCGCTAGCGCGAACGCTTCTGCTCATCCTCTACAGACCGGCCTCACCTTCGACTGGATCAGGCTGACGGCTGAGCTCAAAAAAATTCTGGATCCCCAGCGGGTGATCAGCAAGCCGGAGGAGCTGCTGGTTTACGAATGCGATGGGCTGGTCAGCTACCGGCAAAGGCCGGCGCTGGTGGTGCTGCCCCGCACAACAGAAGAGGTGGCGCAGGTGGTGAAGCTGTGCAGCCGCTACGGGGTGCCTTTTGTGGCGCGGGGATCCGGTACGGGCCTCTCAGGGGGAGCCCTGCCGGTGGAAAATAGCGTCGTCATTGCCACCACCCTGATGAAGCAAATCCTGGAAATCGACCTGGACAACCGCTGCATGGTGGTGCAGCCGGGCGTTATTAACACTTGGATTACCCAGGCCGTGGCCGCCCAAGGCTACTTTTATGCGCCGGATCCCTCTAGCCAGTCGGTTTGCTCCATCGGCGGCAATGTGGCGGAGAACTCCGGCGGTGTTCACTGCCTCAAGTACGGCGTAACAGCCAATCACATTCTCGGCCTGACGGTGGTGCTGCCGGATGGGGAGGTGGTGTGCTGGGGGGGTAAGCTCCCGGAGATGCCCGGCTACGACTGGGTGGGGCTGTTTGTGGGATCCGAGGGCACCCTGGGCATTGCCACCGAGATTACCCTGCGCTTGGTCAAGGCCCCGGCTCAGGTTCAGGTTTTGCTGGCGGATTTTGACAGCGTAGAAGCGGCGGGAGCCACCGTCTCCGACATCATCGCTGCCGGGATCATCCCCGCCGGCCTGGAGATCATGGATAACTTCAGCATCAATGCCGTGGAAGATGTGGTTCAGTTGGGCTACTACCCGCGGGATGCGGCGGCCATTTTGTTGGTGGAGGTGGATGGGCTAGAGCTGGAGGTGGAGGAAGCCGGCCAACAGGTGAGGGCGCTGTGCTTCAAAAATGGGGCGCGACAGGTGCAAGTCGCATCCGACCCAGAAGAGCGGGCGCGGGTGTGGAAAGGACGTAAGGCAGCGTTTGCGGCCATGGGCAAGCTCAGCCCCAACTACTATGTTCAGGATGGGGTGATCCCCCGCAGCCAGCTAGCCTTTGTCTTGAAGGAAATCGAGCGCCTCAGCCGTGAGTACGGTTATCCGGTGGCCAATGTGTTTCACGCTGGCGACGGCAATCTGCACCCCTTGATCCTCTACGACGAGTCGGTGCCGGGATCCCTGGAGCAGGTGGAGAAACTGGGGGGCGAAATCCTCAAGCTCTGCGTGCGCTTGGGGGGCAGCATCTCCGGCGAACATGGCATCGGGGCAGACAAACGCTGCTACATGCCGGAAATGTTTACGCCTGCGGATCTGGAGAGCATGCAATGGGTGCGGCAGGTGCTTGATCCCCAGCACATCGCCAACCCCGGCAAGATCTTTCCCACCCCCCGCACTTGTGGTGAGTCAGCTCACGCCCACAGCCGACCGGAATGGCAAGAGATCCCAGTCTTTTGATTTTGAACGTGATATGCAGTCGTTTCAGGCTAGAGTGAGACGCCTGGGCTACTGCTCGCGCCAGCGGGACGGAGTCCTATCGCGCCAGCGGGACGGAGTCCTATCGCGCCAGCGGGACGGAGCGAGACAGAACTTTTCTACTCCTGCTGCTCGCAGCCTCGTCGCGACAGCGTTAGCGTTGCCCTACCGTAGGCACAGCAACAACTCCGGCAGAGGCAGGACAGAGTAGGATGCTACCTTGGCAAAGATTCTTTGGAGAGCAAGGATGAGGCAGCAGAGAGGAATGGCTCAGCACAAGAGGTGGGCGGTGGGCCTGCTGGCAATCTGGGTTTGGCTGAGCTGGGGGGTGGGGGCCTGGTCTGCTCCCCTTTGTCGGGATCCCCTCTTGCTGCGGCAGATCTTGGCAGCTCTGGGCCGCCCGGAGGTGAAGGTAGAGGAGGTGGCCCTTTTTGATTCGGATCAGTGCCTTGTCCAACTGGTGCTGGATCGTCAGGGGTTGAGCGGATCCCTGCCGCCCGAAATAGGCCAATTTCGCCGGTTGCGAGCCTTGTCCCTCAGCCACAACCAACTTTCCGGCCCCATTCCGCCCGAGCTGGGGCAACTCGGCCAGTTGGAAAACCTGTTTCTCGATTACAACGAATTCTCCGGCTCCATTCCAGCCGAGCTGGGGCAGTTGCGAAACCTGCGCGGCCTGTTTTTGGATCACAACCAGCTCTCTGGGCCTATTCCCCCCCAACTGGGGCAACTGCACCATCTGGAAAACCTCATCCTGCAAAACAACCGCCTCAGCAGCACCCTTCCCGGCCAACTGGGCCAGATGAGCTCTCTCAAGGGCCTGTTTTTGGATCGCAATCAGCTCTCTGGGCCTATCCCCCCTCAACTGGGGCAACTGCACCATCTGGAAAACCTCTACTTGTCGGACAATCGCCTCAGCGGATCCCTGCCCCCCGAACTGGCCCAACTGAGTCAGTTGCGGGATCTGCGCTTGGCACGTAACCAGTTCACGGGAGAATTGCCGACCTTTTTGGCAGAACTGCCCCGACTGGAGCGGCTGCACATCGAGGGAAACCCCGGCCTCTGCTTGCCGGCTGCCCTATCCGAGTGGTTTGCCGGCCTAAACCCAGCGGATCCCCTGCCGGCTCCCATCTGCTCATGGACTCCGTCCCGCTAACGCGACCGGTAGCCTACTGGGACTCCGTCCCGCTATCGCGAAAGGACTCTGTCCCACTATTGTGCTCTGCACCGCTGTCACGAACGCAACAGCGTCGCGTAGCAATAACGGCGCAAGTGTGGGATCCCAGCTTGTCCCGGGTGGAGGAGGAGAGCCGTAGCGACGACCAGGCCACTCCTGCTCGGTGGGCCACCACCACTCCAACCGCCTCCAGATAGGAGGTTACCGACACATGAGGGATCCCCAACTGGCGGGGGTGCACCTGCATCACGGTGGTGTTTTCCTCGACGGCAATGAAAAGCGGAGGACGGGCAAGGACTCCGTCCGTTCGCGTCAGCGGCGGAGCATTGTGGTGGGGTTGCGACAGCATTGCGGAGCCATAACGGCTGGCCAGGTGCAGCAAGCCAGGCCCCCCAAAGGCAGTGGCCGGGGCGATGACGCTGTCCACCTGCTCTGCTGTCAGGTCACCCGGTTGGACGGGATCCCCGCTCTTGACAAATTGGGGAGCATAGCTGAGGCCCACCAAAACCGAAGGCAGGAAGGTAAACCCCACCTCTTCTGCGGCAGCGCGGGGGTGAACCGGCTTGGGGAAAGTCTCAGGGTAGAAAGCGGGGGCGTGGGCACAAGGGATCCGCAACTCCCGCACCACCAGGTGGCTGATCAGGGCTTCGACGCCGGCCAAGGGATCCACCCCCATTCCTTGCTCGTATTGGCTGAAGTCCAAGTCATCCGGAAAGCGGGCCACCACAGCAATGGCTTCTGCCCCCAGGCGAACCAGCTCCTGGGCAGTCTCCAAGAGAGCATCGGGCCGGGCTAGGGATCCCTGGCTGGCCCCGGAGGGGGAGAAGCTGACGGAAACGCCCAAGGGTTGGCGGGTCAAGCGCCAGGGGCCGATGTTGAGCCCCAAGGTGGCCTGAGCGGCTTGCATCACCTGCAGGTGGCGTTGTTGCAGATCAGGGGGGATCCCGGCATCCAGCACTACCCCAACACAGTTTTGGCGCACTGGCCGCAAATTCCACACTCCCGCACAGAACTGATCCAGGCCGTACCCTTCCACATACAACACATTCCCCATCGGCCAAAACAAACTGGCTCCGTTTAACACGTTGGGATGGGTGATGACCCGCTCTGCGGCTGCTGCCAGAGTGCGGGCAATGGGCAAGGCATCCCCGGCAAAGCCGCCAATGCGGGCACCAATGCCGGTGGGGATGAGCAGGAGGCTGGTGTAGGGGTGGCTCATAGTGCTCCGCACCACTGTCGTGAAAGTGCTCCGCACCACCATCGTGTTCGCGAAAGCGTCGCGTAGCGATAAAGTGCCCTGCACCGCTAACGCCGGACAGACAGGATCTGCTGGGCTAGGGCCTCGGCCCGCCGCACACAATCTCCCAAGGCCACGCCATCCAGGTAGTTGGCGCACACCCACACCCCTGGGGTTTGGTCGGCCAGGCTGGCCTGCAATTGGGCAATCCGCTGCCGATGGCCAAGCGTGTATTGCGGGATAGCTTGGGGCCACAGGCGCTCTCCCAGGCGGATGGGCTCGACAGGGCGGGTGAGCAGGATCTGGCTGAGTTCTGCATGTACGATTTGGGCCCGCTCGTCGGGGGAGAGAGCTGTGATGGGCGGGATCCCTTTCTGACAGGCAAAAGCCGCGTCGGTGGCCCCCCCAATGAAGCTGACCAGGCAGTGATAGCCCTGAGGAGCCCGCTCTGGAAAGAGGGAGGAGGCCCAGATGGTGCCCAGGGTGCGCAGGCCCTGAGAGCGAGGGATCAGATGGCCAAACCCTCGCAGCGGCTGGGGAAGGGCTTCTTCTGGATAGGCCAAAGCCACCACCGCCACAGGGGGGTAGGGAATTTCGGCCAGCAGCCGACTGGCTTGGGGGTTGAGATCCTGCAGGAGGGTGGCAGCGGCGTAGGCAGGGAGGGTGAGCACCACCTGTTGAGCCACCACCCAGTGGATTTCTTCTGGGGCGTTGTGCTCCGCGCCGCTGTGGTGTATGGCAAAGCCCACCCGGTAGCCGGTTTCATCCCGCTTGAGATGCACAGCCCGCCAGCCCAGCCGCAGCGCACTGCCCAGTTTCTGGGCAATCGCCTCAGGTAGCTGCTGCAACCCCTGCCGCAGGTTACCCAGTTGGCCCCGCCTAGGAGGAGGCTGGATGGGGGAGTTGGCGCTGTCCTGGTGACGGGTTCGCGGGAGCGTCGCGTAGCGATAACGGCTGCGCAAAGCCTGCACAGCACCGGCAAATAGGCTGCCGTAGCGTTCTTCCAAGCCGGCAATGCGGGGGAAGGCTGCCAAGGCGCTGAGCTGATCCGGATCCCCGGCATACACCCCTGAGGTAAAAGGTTCGACCAGCCGTTCCACCACCTCGGATCCCAGTTGCCGCTGGAAGAATTGCCGCACCGTTTCCTCTTTGCCCGGCGGTGGCGCGACAAACCCCAACAACCCACGTAAGGCCCGCAACTTGCCGCCCACGCTCAACAGCCGCGAGCCAATTGCCGCAGAAGGGCTCAGGGGCACCGGCAGCAGCTCTTTTTCCCAGTAGATGTAGCGGGGCAACTGGGCATCGGCCAGCACCAGTTGAGAGGACTCCGTCCCGCTGTCTCGACCGGCCAAGCCCACCTCGGCGATCAGGTTGAGCAAAGGGAGGGTGGGAGTGAAGCTGTTGGGGCCCTCTTCCCAGCGATAGCCGCCTCCGGATTGGGTGGAGATACAGCCCCCCACGCGGGAGCTGGCCTCGGCCAGGAGCACCGGCTGGGTGGAGTCATCCCTGGAGGATAGGCCCTGTTGCAGTCGCAAGGCTAACGTTAGGCCGCTGATGCCCGCCCCGACCACCACCACCTCGGCCTGCGAGGGCTGCGTCCCGCTAAAGTGCTCAACAGAAGAGTTCATCTTTTGGGTTCCAACGGGGTTTTCAATCCTCAAGAGTCAAACAATTATGCTCTGAGCCGCTCCCCGTCCCACCAGCGCGTTCGCGTCAGCGGTGCGGAGCATTTTGGATCTATAGCAGCTAGCGCAGCACCCGAAATAGGCTGGGGATCCCGGCCACCTGGGGCAGTTGTTGGATCTCGGCCAGCGCCTGTCGGCAATCGGCCTCGCGGACGGTGTGGGTGAGGATGACGATCTCCGCCTGCTCTTGGTGACATTCCTTTTGGGTAATGCTCTCCAGGCTAACCCGGTGGCGGCCAAAGCAGGTGCCAATCGCCCCCATCACCCCCGGCTGATCCTGGGCCAATACCCGCACGTAAAACTCCGACTCCAATTCCGAGAGAGGGATCAAAGAGGCGGCAGCAGGAAAGCAGGGGAATCCCCACAGCGGATTGGGGGTATGAGCCCCCGTTTGCCGGTGGGCAATCAGGGTCAGCAGATCGCCGACAACGGCGCTGGCAGTCGGCCCCCGCCCCGCCCCCGGCCCCGACAGCACCACCTGACCCAAGGGATCCCCCTGCACCAAAACGGCATTGTCCACGCCGTTGATGTTGGCCAAGGGGTGGGTAGAGGGCAGAAGGGTGGGGTGAACTCGGATGTCCAAGGCCATCGTGTTGCTCCGCAACGCTGTCGCGACCGCCCCTTCCCCGTCATCCAAGGGCTCCGCCCCGCTAGCGCGAACAGGATGGGCCCTTGCTGCTCCGCAATGCTGACGCAACTGGGCGATGGCCAAGAGCTTGAAGGTGTAGCCCCACTCGCGGGCATAGCGAATGTCGGTGGGGCTGATGCCGCGGATCCCTTCGCAGGGGATGGCTTCCCGCTTCACAGACACCCCGAAAGCAAGGCTGGCCAAAATGGCGATCTTGTCGGCGGCATCCCAACCTTCCACATCGGCGCTGGGATCCGCTTCGGCGTAGCCGTGGGCCTGGGCCAGGGCCAGGGCTTCCTCAAATGAGCTGGCCGCCTGGGTCATCTGGCTGAGGATGAAGTTGGTGGTGCCGTTCACAATGCCCCAGACCGCCTGGATGTGGCTGGCCTGCAGGGACTGTTGCAAGGGCTGCAGAATGGGGATCCCGCCCCCAACTGCCGCTTCCAAGAGCACCGAGACTTTGGCTTGGGCTGCCGCCTGAAAGATCTCCTCCCCGTGGCGGGCGATCACCGCTTTGTTGGCTGTGATCACCGGTTTGCCGTGGTCAAGGGCTTTTAAGATCAAGGTGCGGGCCGGCTCCAAGCCCCCCATCAGCTCGATGACCACGTCGATTTCCGGATCCGACACGATTTGCTCCAGATTGGTGGTCAGGCGCTCAGGCGGGATCCGCACTTGCCGTGGCTTGTCCAAAGAGCGCACCCCCACCGCCGCAATCTCAACCGACTGCAAGAGAGGATGCCGGGGTTGCTGCAGAATTTGCACAACACCCGTGCCAACCGTGCCCAGCCCCAATAGCCCAACTCGTTCGCGGTAGCGGCGCATAGCGCTTTAGACCACAACTCTTCCTTTTGCCTGCTGTTCCCGTTAGCGGGACGGAGTCCTTTGCCCTGTGAGGGCTCCGCCTCGCCAATGCAAACAGGAAGCGGACGGGATCCCCTCACCATTATCACGCTTGGATCCACGCTCTGCTAACGCGACCATGATCCGCATGCAGAGCACTTTGTTCGCGCTAGCGGGACGGCGTCCTTAGTTGGGATCTATCACCTGTCGGCCAGGGGATCCCGCAGGGCACGGACAAAGTGATAAGGGGGCAAAGGGGCGCTCCAATCCAGTTGCCAATGGGGGTGCTGAGCCAGCCAGGTTTGGGTGAGCTGAAGGGCGGCTTCCCACTCGGCAGGAGTGAGCAAAAAGTAGAGCCGCAAGGCCTCTCCCGGTTGGGGATCCACCCTTTGCACAGGCCAGGTGGAAGGCCAAAGCTGCTGTAGGGCTTGCTGCTCCTGCTCTTGCTGCTCTTGGGCTTGTCGTTGCTGGAGATAAGCTTGCTTGCGGGCCAAAAGATAGGCTGTTCCGCTCAGGGAGGACTGTGGCTCCGGTTGGGGCTGAGGTCGAACCCTTCCTTTGAGACAATACTCGGCCCGCCCCCCAATGGCTGCCAGGGCTTGTTCGTATTCCGCTTGCCGGGACAGCAGGTGGGATCCCAGCTTTTCTGCTGAGAGGAAGCAGGTGCCGAAGCGCAGGGGCAGCACCGGCATCTGGGCGAACAGTCGGCAGATCACCTGGTCGTGGCGCAGGGCAGAGCGCACCAACACCTCATCCGAGACTTGCAGCGACTCTGGATCCTGCATCGGCTCCACAGCAGCGGCAATTCGGCTGCCTGTCGGGGAGAACACCTGCACCGACCGATGGATCCCCTCGGTTTGCCGGATGAAGGGCAAAAGCTCTGGCGCTGGCTGCAGGAAGAAGGCGTACGTGTAAAGGGGGCTAAAGGATTCCGTCCCGCTACCGCGAACGGCACTCTGCTCATTCCCGTCAGCAGTACGGAGCACTTGGGGTTCTGGCTGAGCTGGGAAAGTCATGGCCTCAGATTTGAGACAGATAGGCTCGCCTTCCCAGTCTACGCAACCTAGGATTGGGATCTAAGGACTCCGTCCCGCTACCGCGAACAGAAACCCATGGAGTTCTACGGCCAGCCTGGAGATGCGATAGACTAACCTCGCATTGGTTCTACACAGGGCTGTGGTGTCGGGGGCCGGAACAGCGCCCGTGTTCAGGCGGGCTCCCCGCCTCAATGCCCCTAACAGGTGAGGCCATGAACAGCCGCCCAGATTTCAAATCCTTTGAAAAAGAAGAAACCGAACGGCTGCGAGATCTACTCCCCGCTTCCTTCCGACCCTTGATCAGCGTCGTTCCCCACTTCGGGGGTGAAGCCCTGCTCATCTCCCGCCGCAAAGCCCCTTGGCAGCCCCAGGGCACCATCGCCATCGATTTTCGCCGTTGGCAAGGGATCCCTCAGCCACAGCGGGATCTGTTGTTTCTGCGGGAGGTGGGCTGGCTGGACAATCGCAACTGGCTGCAGCCGGGGTTTTACCAGTCGCTGGCCTTGTTCGGGGGCATCACCACCGTGGCGGAGCTCTCTTTGCAGCACCCCTTTTCCGCTCTGTTGGCAGGTGGCATTACGGCTCTCTCCGTCCGGCAGATCTGGCAAAACCTGAACCGGGAGAGCGCCCATTTCGACGCCGATGAATTTGCCCTGCGCCGTGCTCAGTTTCGCGGCTACACCCGACAGGAGGCCGCTCAACACCTGGCAGATGCCATAGAACAGGTTCTGAAGCTGGATCCCACCGATATCCTGACGGCGCTACGGCTGCAACGGCTGAGAACCATTGCCCGCAACCTGGCTTCTACCCCCCCCAGCGGAAACGCCTGAGGCCAGTTGCACTTGGGTGATGGCCACCCGACCGGAGAAGCAGATGTCGGTATCGGTTTGGGGATCCCGAGCGCGCTCCGCATAGCGGCCCTGATAGCGAAACCACAGCGACTCTGCCCCATTTCCCTCGGCTTCCACCGCATAATCGAGCGGCAGGGGTTGGGTGCAGAGGGGACAATAGACCCGCTCCGGCAGAGGGGATCCGGCGGGCAAGTGGGGCAGGTTCACATTCCAAAACGCCCCCCTGGGCAGGGGTTGTTCCATCAGCTCCGCCAAGATTTCCCGCGTCCACCGCTGGGCCTGCTCCCAGTCGATGGGTTGGCCCCCTGCTCGGTATTGGGAAATGGCAATTCCCGGGATCCCGCGCATCGCCGCTTCCCGTACCGCTGCCACCGTTCCCGACAGGTACACATCCGATCCGAGGTTTCCCCCTTCGTTGATACCGGAAAGCACCCAATCCACCGCTGGGGCCAGCTTGAATAGGGCCACCCGCACACAGTCGGCAGGGGATCCCTCGACGGCAAAGGTGCGCTCGCCGCGGGCCAAGGCCCGAAAAGGTCGCCCCGTTGTCACCTGGTGGCTGCAGCCGGAAATCGGTTGGTGGGGGGCCACAATCCAACAGTGTTCTTCCGGGATGAGGGCGCTGAGGGCCAACTTGAGATTGGCCAGCCCGGCAGCCTCGATGCCGTCATCGTTGGTCAGCAATACCTTCATTCCTACTTTTCCCTTCTGCCGGCAACTTCTTGGGTGAGTCCCAGTGGCAAATCTGGAGATCTTGGGTGCAAAAGCGATGTGGATCCCGTTCTTCTTCTACCCTATCCATAGGGGGTAGCGTCTCCCATGCCGCGTCCCTCGACCCACGGTATGAACTGACACTGGAGGATTGCGATGACCACACGGGTAGCCATCAACGGATTTGGTCGCATTGGGCGGGCCTTCTTGCGGGTGCTGCTGTCTCAGCCAGCTCGGGAGCTGGAGGTGGTAGCAGTCAATGACCTGACCGAACCCGACAACTTGGCCTATCTGCTCCAGTTCGACTCGGCCTATGGGCGCCTTCCCCAAACCGTGAGCGCGGTGGACGGGCATCTGCAAATCGGCAACCACCTGAAAGTCCGGGTTTTGGCAGAGCGGGATCCGGCGCAACTGCCCTGGAAAGATCTAGGGGTTGACCTGGTGGTGGAATCAACCGGCTTGTTCACCAAACGAGAGGGGGCGGCCAAACACCTGGAAGCCGGGGCCAAAAAGGTGATCATCTCTGCTCCCGCCAAAGGCCCCGACTTGACGGTGGTGATGGGGGTCAACGACGACCAATACGACCCGGAGCGGCATCACATCGTCTCCAATGCTTCCTGCACCACCAATTGCTTGGCGCCGCTGGCTAAGGTCTTGTTGGATCGCTTCGGCATCGAGACCGGCTTTCTCACCACTTGCCATGCCTATACCGCCACCCAGGCGATTGTGGATCGCCCGGATCCCAAAGATTACCGGCGGGGCCGCTCGGCAGCGGTGTCGATTGTGCCTTCCACCACTGGGGCTGCCACGGCAGTGGCCGAGGTTTTGCCCGCCCTGAGAGGAAAGATGGATGGCCTGGCGTTGCGGGTACCCACCCTGACGGGCTCGATCGTGGACTTTGTGGTGCGTACCGAGCAGCCCATCACCAGAGAAGCCGTCAACCAAGCCTTTGTCGAGGCTGCAGAAGGCCCGATGCGCGGCATCCTGGCCATTGCTCCACCGGAGATCGTCTCGGCGGATATCGTCGGGGATCCCCACTCTTCCATTGTGGATTTGGGATCCACCATGACCTTAGGGGATCGCACAGTAAAGGTGCTCTCCTGGTATGACAACGAGTACGGCTATGCGGCGCGGCTGGTGGATCTGGCGGCCAAAATCGGGGCTGCGCTGTAGGCGGCCATCCTTGTTGCGTTCAAGGCAAGGCTATTAGAACCGGATTTGCGGTGGGGCAGTTACGGTTCAGATGCGGTTGTGGCCGGGGTTGCAGGCGATGAAGGGGGGCCGAGCCACAGCAGGATCACCATTGCCGGAGCGGCTGTCATCGCCGTGATCAGATAAAACAAAGGCCAATTGACCGCAGCCGCCAAATAGCCTGACACAGCCCCGGCCAAGGTTCCCCCCACGGCAAACACACTGGTGAGCAAAGCATACTGAGTGGCACTAAATTGCCGGTCGCAGAGGCTCATCAAAAAAGCCAGAAAAGCAGCCGTGCCCATGCCCCCGGCCATGTTGTCGAAAATGGTTGCCCCCACCAGCAGCGGATAGTTTTGCCCCACCAACCCAATCGCTCCCAGGCCCAAATTGCCGATCCCTTGCAATGCCGCGAAGATGAACAGGCAGCGGTAGGTGCCGATGCGGCTGACCCACTCCCCCCCCACAAAAG
The DNA here is from genome assembly GCF_047461975.1 of Synechococcus sp. R55.3. NCBI lineage: Bacteria > Bacillati > Cyanobacteriota > Cyanophyceae > Synechococcales > Synechococcaceae > Synechococcus > Synechococcus sp. R55.3. Next base: position 36,101 of record NZ_JANSIG010000004.1, read on the forward strand.
CCCCCGCCAAGGTGGCCAACAAGCCTATCCAACTGCGGATAATGCCCAGATCGCTGGTGCTAAATCCCGTCTGCAACAAAAATGTAGGGGTCATTTGCCCTGCCAAGCTGTCCGGCAACTTGAAGCAGACCACAAACAGCAGGATTGCCCAGGCCAGGCGATGCCGCCAGAAAGATTGAAATGGCTCGAGGATAGCCGCCCGCAAAGAGGTAGGCTTGAGGGCGCTGTTTTCCGGCTCGGGAGCCAAAAACGAGGTGACCACCCCGATTGACATCAGCAGTGCCATGATCCCGTACACCTGCCACCAGGGCAAATAGTCCGCCAAGATCAAACTCACGCCACTGCTGACCAGCAGCGCGATGCGGTAGCCGAATACAAAAATCGCTACCCCTGCCCCCATCTCCCGCTCTGCCAAGATATCGGTACGGTAGGCATCCACCGCGATGTCCTGAGAGGCGCTCAAAAAAGCCACCAGCAACCCCACCAGAAAGATCGGGCGGGTGAAAACCGTGATTCCCGGCCAAGTCTGGGCCAGCTCTTCCCATCCCAGAGCTTCCAGCCAGGTTTGGGTCGGATCCTGAAAACCCAGTAGCCCTATGCTGAGCAGCAACAGCACTTGGGTCAGGGCCATCCACCCCCGCCGCCGACTGCCCCGCAGGGATCCCGGTGCCGGCAACAGAAATCGATCCAGAACAGGCGACCACAGGAACTTGAAGGAGTAGGGCAAATTGAGCAGGTTAAACAAGCCGATGGCAATGGTGGTCAAGCCCGCTTGGGTCAGCCAAGCATTCAAGGTGGTGTTGATCAACAGCAGCGGCAAACCCGAAGAAAATCCCAACAGCAGCAGGACGCCCATCTTGGAGCTGCCGTAGACCCCCAACATCCGCCTCAAGACGCTTGTCCCTGCCTCAATCATGACCAGCCTTCCCCACCATCCTGTCCATTCTCAGGGATCCCTGTATTCCCAGTCACCCTAACAGGTGCCTTCCAATGCTCAGCCCCGGTCTTCGGTGCTGGGCAAAAGCTCTGTGCAGCTTGAGAGGAGTTCACAAGCTGCTGCGAATCACAAACGAATAGTTGCTGCCCGGTTCCAGCAGATAGTCCGATTTTTCCAGAAAACGGCTCAAGGGCTCGCAAATCAAAGCCCGCCCCACAGAGGGTTCCACCTTGAGCTCCCCGGCCCGAAAGCACCAGCAAAAGCGCCAAACCCAACCGTTGGCGTTGACTTCCCCCTCAATGGCCCCCTCTTGCCAAGAGCGGCGGGTAATTTGGACATGGGCAGTGGTTTGAGGCAGTCGGCTCATCCGGCATCTCCCGACGAGATCCCTTGTAGGGTAGCGCGTGGTGCCCTTGCTGCCGCCAGCAGGTCGAGTATGGCGAGTGAGGCAGCAGGAGCTCAACCCGTGGGGAGGGATCCCGTACACAGGGTCAGTTCTTTCGATCTTCTGAGAGCGGCTGCAACAAACCCCCCAGGGTAGGGGGGCTGTTTCCTGAGCTCCTGCTAATAGGAAAAGCTGGTCAGAGGCTAGCGAGCGGCAGTTGCAAGAACCTTCGAGGATTTTTTCTCCGGCTTCTCAGCCGCAACCTCCGCTAGCAAAGCTCGCAGGCTGGGAAAAAGGAAGTGGTTTTCCTCGACATATTGCGCGCCGAACAACCCCTTCTCCGCCCAAAAAAACCGATCAACGGTATGCTCATTTCGCCGCACCAAAATCAGCGCGGGGGGCTGAATAGACTTTTCCTGAATATACTTTCGAGCAGCGGTTACAGACTTCTCTTCACCACTGTCCAGATTAAATTGAGGAATGTGATCTAAAATTTTGCGCCCTTCCAGACGACGGCGACTCTTACGCTTTCTTCTCCTAACCAATGTAAGCCTCCTGTAGAAGGATGACCGAACAACCGCAACCGCAAAGAATATATCAGCGCTGCTTAAGAAAAGCAATAACTTTTACCCATTTTTGTTATCATCTTTTACAAAGGCAATAAAGACAGCAGTCGCCCTCAAAGCCCTTGAAGGGTTACTTATGGACGCGCCCAAAAAAATCTAATCGGGAACCTTTCTCCGAACAAAAAATCCTCCAACAATCGCCTGCAAAGAGAGCTGGCGATTGGGCGTTTGCTAGGTTGACTGCTGATATTGATAGGGGATCCACGGGCTCTGACACCTGCGAAGAAAGTCAGATGCCGATGTGGGAGATCCGCATCAAATCTGGCCCCTAGCCTAACATTAACAAAAACGATACTCAACAGAACATATACCTAAGCTCAGCTTCAAGACAACCCCCTTTGGGCTGAAGTGCTAAGTCAATTGCCAATGCTGCAAGTCTGGAGCTGCTCAACCGAGGAGAGAAAGGGGCACTCCGGTGCCGGGCTACCGTTGAACAGCGCATGTAAGACTGTACAACCAACTTCTTGTTTCTACAAGAGATCCACTGCAGATCCCCAGCATGTCCACACAGCCCTTTCGCGAGTTCATCCTGGGAGCCCTGGAGTGAGGAGTTCTGGTACCGTAGGGATTGGATAGATCCCGCGCCAGGTGACCGGCAAGCTGGAATGGGCTTGATGGGCTGCCAGGACTGCGCTGAACCGATTAGACGGAATTCAGGCATCTTGCTAGCCTTACTTCAGGCTTGGCTGCGCCTCAAGGACTTAAGTCTATTTGGGTTTATCTTGTCTGGGTCTAGGGAGTTTTGGGCATGATGAAATTTGGATTGCTGATGGGTCTGGGACTCAGCCTGGGATCCCTGCCGGTTTGGGCACAGGGAGCAACCCCGCTGCCTAGCCCTGCTGCCACTGCTTCTCCAACTTCGGGGGAGGCTCCGGCCACAGCAACTCCTAGCCCTCTGGCATCTCCGACTCTAACCCCAGAGCAAGTCACCGATGCCCAGGTGGAACAGTTGGTGCGGATTTTGTTGGAGTTGGATCCCCTGATTCGGGAAGCCAGCGCCCAACTGCGGGAAACCCAGAACGAGGAAGAGTACGAGCAAATTATGCGGCGCACAGAAACCCAAGCCAGCCGCATTGTTGAAGAGCAAGGGCTGACGGTGCTTCAATACCGCGAATTGATGACCTTGGCCAACGAAAATCCCGTCCTCAACCAGCGGGTTCGTGTGCGCTTGCAAGAAGTTTTGCAGGAAGGGGAAGCTTCCAACTCTCCAAAGCCGGCTACCCCGACGCCTACACCCTAGGCTGAGCTGGCTTGCCTTGGCCAAAGGCAGGGAGAACCTGAGGCAGCCGCAAAGTAAAACAGGTGCGATTGGCCTCGCTGTTGAGGTGAATGCTTCCTTGCAACAGGCTTACCCGCTGCTGCACGAGGGCCAACCCCAACCCTGTCCCCCCTTGCCGCCAGGGATCCACGCTGGGCACCCGATAGAACTTCTCGAATACCCGCTTTTGTTCTTCTGGAGGAATGGTTACGCCGGTGTTGAGGACTTGGATTTCCAGGTGGTCGGGATGGTACATGGCCTGAAGGCTGATCAGGTGCTCAGCAGGGGTGAATTTACATGCATTTTTCAGCAATTCCGCCAGCACCGACTTTAGCACTCCCGGCAGAGTAAAAATGGCAGGCAGTTCTGGAGGGATCCCAAGGCTGAAGCGCTGATGGTGACTATGGGCCTCCTGAGCAAAGGGCTCTGCGATCTGGGGCAACCACTCTTTCAGCTCCAACCAGCAGGGCTGCTGTGAACCGTTCGCGTTAGCGGGACGGAGTCCCTTGAGCACCTCTAACTGCTGCAGTTCCAGCAGATCCTCGACCAGTTTGATCTCCCGCTCGCATTCGTTGTCCAACACCTTCAAGTACTGAGAGATCTTGGCCGGATCCGGGGATCGGGCAGCGCTCTGAGCAGGCAGCAGAACGGCGCTGAGCAGGCGGATGGCCATTTTCATGTTGGAAAGAGGAGTGCGCAGCTCGTGGGACACCGTGCTAAGGAAGTCATTTTTTAGGCAATCCAGCCGCTGCAATTCCTGTACCTGGCGCTCCAGTTGGGCGGTGCGGGCCTGTACCTTTTCTTCCAGGGTGCGGTTCAGCTCCTGAACCTGTTGGAACAATTCCGCCTGCTGAATGGCAATGGAGAGGTGATCGGCCAAGGCCAAGATCAGATCCTGATTGGTGGCCAACCAACCGGGACGTGCCGTTTTCAGTTGCAGGCACAGGCTGCCCCAAAGGGTGGGGTGGGCCGAGTCAGATTCGGGGCTTTCGCCGCCGTAGAGCGGTACCAGCAGCCAACTGCCAGGATAGGCTTTGGCCATGGCGGAGATGTAGACCCAGCCTTTGGCTTGGTCGGCTGCCTCCAGCAACACCACTTTCCCCTGCTTCAGTTGCCGGGCAATGGGGCTTTCGGAATCGGGGATCTGACAACCCAGATAGCCGTCGGGCTGAGGGGGATATTCGGAGACAATGCGCCAATGCTGTTGCTGAGGCCGATAGATGCTGATGCTCACCCGATCCGCCTCTAGCAGATGGCAAATCTCGCGGGTGGCAACGGCAAAGATCTGATCCGACTGCAGAGAGGTGCGAATGGCCCGGACGACACGGTTTAGGGCTTGCTCGCGGGCCGCCTGTTGGCGTAGGTTCAACAAGTTCTGGCGGGCCTTGAGCAGGTGTCGGATGCGCTGACGCATCACCGGCCAGTGAATGGGCTTGGTAATGTAGTCGCTGGCTCCGGCAGCAAAGGCTTTGTCTACGGAAGCTTGATCCTCGAGCGAGGTGATCATCAAGCAGGGTAGATCCGCATCCAGAGCCTGCAAGCGTTGGCAACACTCGAACCCATCCATGCCGGGCATGAGGGCATCCAGCAGGGCAATTTGAGGCTGAGTTTGACTGAAGAGCAGCAGGGCTTGGTCGCCGTCTTCGGCCTCTGCCACTCGATAGCCTTCATGAACCAACAGGTGGGTCAAGTACCCGCGTATGAATGGGTCGTCATCGGCCAGCAGCACCGTCGGCGAAGCATTTGGCAACGGATATCCAGAACTGGGGATAGGTGGAGATTGCACAAAATTCACTCCACAGAGTTGGCCGTTCGCGACAGCGGTGCAGAGCACTAAGGCTTTTTTGCACGCAAAAGGGATCCCTGACCCCTCTCCAGCCTAGTCTATCGCGACAGCGGTGCGGAGCACTTTAAAACCCCAAAGCGTGAGGGGATCCCTTGGACAGACCTATTTCCGTCAGGATCGGCGAGGTGGTGTGAGGAGTTGCCGTAACGGTTTTGGAAGCGGATCCGGTTCAGGTGGGGGGCTATCCTGCACTGTAACCTACCAAGGCTATCGCTTTGATATCGGTGGGCACCGCTTTTTCTCCAAGTCGGCGGAAATTGAGGCCCTGTGGACGGAAATTTTGGGCTCGGAAATGCAGGTTTGTCGGCGGCTTTCCCGCATTTTTTATCGAGGTGTTTTCTTTGATTATCCGATTCGACCTGCGGATGTCTTTGCCAAACTGGGGCCAGGGTTTACCAGTCTCTGTCTGCTCAGCTACCTAAAGGCGCGCCTCTTTCCCAGGCTCAATCCCGTATCTTTTGAAGATTGGGTCATCAACCAGTTTGGGGAACGGCTGTACCGCACTTTTTTTAAGACCTACACCGAGAAGGTGTGGGGGATCCCCTGTCATGAGATCAGCGCCGACTGGGCAGCCCAGCGGATCAAGGGTCTGTCGATGGCTTCTTTGATCCGTAAAACCTTTTTCCCCAACCGAGAGGGGGTGATCAAAACCCTGATCGATCGCTTTCGCTATCCTCGCCTAGGGCCAGGCCAGATGTGGGAGCGCGTTCAAACCTTGCTGGCAGAAGCCGGGCAGCCGGTACAACTGGATCGCAAGGTTACAACCAAGGCTATCAAGCTCACATCCAGACCATTCGGGCCTTTTTGGAAGAGGCACTGCCCAATTTGCAGGTGGCAGGTCGCAACGGCATGCACCGCTATAGTAACCAAGATCACGCCATGATGACGGGCCTCTTGGCCGCTCGCAACATTGTGGCAGGGGAACGGCGCTACGATGGGTGGCGGGTCAACCAAGATGCTGAGTATCTGGAAGAGGAGGATTCGACAGCGGCCTTGGCGGGAGGACGGGCCGTGCCCCAGGTGCTGGGTCGCCGGAGTTAGCGGCGGAAGGGATCCTGCTTCGATCCAGCTTCGCCATCCAACACCTCTAGGATGGCCTTGGCAGCGCGAGCCAGAACGCCGGGTTCTCCTAGGGCTGCCCGCATCGCGGCGTAGTCGGCCTGCAGTTGGGCTTTGCGTTCGGGCCGAGTTAGCAACTCCAGCGCCAGTTGGGCAATCTTCTCTGGCTGGGCCTGCTCCTGCAGCAACTCCGGGACAATGGGGCGCATCTGCACCAGGTTGGGCGGAGACATGAAGGGCACCGACACCCTCAGCCAATGGCGGGCGATCCAGAAGGTGAGGGGGTTAAGGCGATAGATCACCACCTGGGGGATCCCTAAGATGGCCGTTTCCAAGTTCACCGTGCCGGACTTGGCCAACACCAAATCAGCCGCTGCCAAGGCGAGGTGATGGGCTTTGTGGGGGGAGAAGAAGGGCAGAGCTTGGGGATCCAAAAGGGTGAGGTTTAACCCAAGACGGTGGGCAGCCCGCGCGATTGGGGCAGCAAAACGGGGCGAGGCCAAGGGCACCCAAAACTGCACTTGGGGCAGGTGAGCTTGCAGCAACTGGGCCGCCTTGAGCAGGACAGGCAGAACCGAGCGCAGCTCTTGCCGCCGCGAAGCCGGCACCACCACCACCACTGTAGCCTCGGCAGGGATCCCCAACTGGGCTCTGGCTGCAGCACGGCTGGGCACAGCGGCCAAAATATCCAACAGGGGATGGCCCACATACTGGACATGGGCTCCTGCCGCCGCGTAGTAGCGGGCTTCCTCAGGGAAAATTGCCAACATCAGCCGCATCTGCTGGGCCAGTTGGTAGGTGAGGCGGGCGTCCTGCGACCACACCCACTCTTGGGGGGCAATGTAATAGACAGCAGGGATCTGCCGCCGTTGCAGCAGACGGGCAATGCGGCTGTTGACGCCGATGTAGTCCACCAGCACAGCCACATCTGGCGGGTCTTGGGCCAAAAAGCGGCGAATCTTCCATTCCGTCCAGAGGGCGGGGCCGATAAAGGGAAGAGCCTCTAAAATGCCAACGGAGCTGATCTCGGTAGTGCGGTGCAATAAACGGGCCCCGGCAGCAGCCATGCGCTCTCCCCCGACCGCTGTGATGCGCAGTTGAGGGCGCTGGCGCAGCAATTCTTCAATCAGATGGCCGGCCTGCAGATCCCCTGAGACCTCGCCCGTGCAGATGAACAGGTGGCTCACCAGAGCTACACTCCCGACCGCAGTTCTCAATCATCCAGCTCTGAAGTGCTCCGCATCGCTGTCGATAAGGAATCTTCCCCTCTCCCGCGTAGGGCCGGCAGAGGGCCTCGTCGTTGCGGCTGCGAGAGGGAGTCTTCCAAAAATTGCAGCAGATGTTGCAGGGATCCCGTCTCGTCCACCCACTCTTTCCCCTGCAGAGAAAGGATGTGGCGCTCTCCCTCCGCACCGCCGCTACGAACAACACACAGGCTGCTGCGCAGCGTTTGCAGCGCTTTTTCCAAAGGCAACCCTGAGCGGTACAAAAATCGGTAGACCTGCCGCAGCAAGGGCAGGGATCCCTCCATCCCTTTGGCTCGCCGCAACCCCACCAAATTCAGACCGCGAATGCGGGCTGGATGTCCTTCCACCAACATGTAGGGGGGAACGTCGCGGTCAACCCGGCTCATCGCCCCCACCATGGCCAAGCGCCCGATGCGGGTGAACTGGTGGATCCCGACCATGCCGCCGATGCGGGCTTGAGACTCGATGTGGATGTGGCCGGCCAAAGAGACAGCATTGGTAATCACCACCTGATTTTCGATGACGCAGTTGTGGGCGACATGGGTGTAGGCCATCAGCAGGTTGTGATCTCCGATCAGGGTGGCTTCCCCTTCATTGGTGGCCCGGTTGATGGTGACAAACTCGCGGATGCGATTGCCTCTGCCGATCACCACTTGAGAGGGGGCGCCGCTGTACTTCAGATCCTGAGGCTCGGTGCCCACAACTGCTCCCGGAAAAATGTGGTTGTCCTCGCCGATTTCCGTCCAGCCATCGATCACCACATGGGCTCCCACCACCGTATGGGCAGCGATACGAACATGCTCGCCGATCACCGCATACGGGCCAACCTGCACCGTCTCGTGTAGCTCAGCTTTCGGATGGATCACCGCGGTGGGATGAATCCGCTCGCGTGAGCGGTGCGGCGCACTTGCAGAGGCGTTGGGAGTGGATCCCGCTGAAGCGAACGAACTCATTTCCAACCTAGCCAGCAACTGTGGTTACGCTCCCAACCCCGCGAAGGATCACCAAGGCTTGACTCCGGGGGAGATCAACCTTAGAGCTACGCTCCGCCATCGTGACCAATAGGCTGCCACCCCAACGCAGCAATATGTCTACCGTATCCCGACAGAAAGGCGCAAGCAGTCCCCGAGCCATCTCCCTATGCCAACACTTTATCTCAATTGGTGAGAAGACCCACAGCAGAGCGCCTCTCGGATGGCCGCTGTTTGTCCCTCAATCCACCAGGGAAAACATCAGTTCCCCCTCGGTCACCAGTTGCCCTCCCACCTGAGCGCGGCAGAACATCTTGCCAATGCGCCTCTGGCGAATGGTGAGCAAGTCGGCAGAGAGCAGCAGTTGATCCCCCGGCAGCACCGGGCGGCGAAAGCGAACACCATCGATCCCGGCAAACAGGGCCAAGCGCCCGGCCACGTCCGGCAACTTGGTCAACACGATCCCCCCTACCTGGGCCATAGCCTCGACGATCAGGACGCCGGGCATGATGGGTCGGTTGGGGAAATGCCCCTGAAAAAAGGGCTCGTTGAAGGTGACGTTTTTCAGGCCCACTGCCCGTTGCCCCGGTTGATACTCCACAACCCGATCCACCAGCAAAAAAGGATAGCGATGGGGCAAGATCTCCAAAATCTGCTCCGTTGTGAAGACAGGGGGAGCAGTTGCCAATTGAGCGGCTGCCTCAGCCGAGAGAAGGGGAGGAGGGGAGACATCAGAGGCCATGGTGAACCCGTGGAGACAGAAGACAAAACTGAAACCCCGGATGGGGAGGAAGCAGGCCAGAACTCAGCCAAAAGAGCACCCAGGGATCTACGGAGAAGAGATCAAGAGATTCCAATAGAGCGGATCCCCTTGAAGAAAAGTGCTCGGCACCGCTGTCGCACCTGAGGATGGCAGGGTTGTGGCTACGCAACCGGATCTCTTTCTCCCCCTTGCTCTTCATGGATCAGCAGGGATCCACTCTTGAGCAACTGCTCGGCCAAACGGTGGTGCAGGGCATGGCCCGCCTTGTAGGCCACAATGTGCCCCTGCAGTCGGCAGCCCAGGAGGCTGAGATCTCCTAGTAAATCTATCAGCTTATGGCGCACCGGCTCATCTGGGTAGCGCAATGGCCCCAACCACTCGGTTTGGCTACAGACAATGGCATTTTCCAGGCTGCCCCCCTGGATTAGCCCCCGTTCCCGGGCCAGCTCCACATCCTGCTGGCGGGCGAAGGTGCGGGCCGGCGCAATGGACTGGACAAAATCCGGCCTGTTCTCCCTCCAGCTCAGCCACTGTTCTCCAATCGGGCAATCGGCAAAATCGATGCCATAGGTAAAGCGGGCTGTAGGATGGGGGAGGGCGCTGACAAAGGCTTCCCCCGCCCAGACAGTGACCGGTTCTTGGATCACCCCCAGCAGGGCTGGCTGATCTTGGGCCTGGATCCCGACCTGGGCAATGGCCTCTACAAAGGGCAGGGCAGAGCCATCCAGAATCGGCAGCTCTGGCCCCTCCACCTCGATGCGGCAGTTGTCAATGCCCAGGATGTAAAGGGCGGCCAGCAGGTGTTCCACCGTCTGCACTTGAACAGAGGGGGATCCCTGCTGCAGCAGGGTGCAGAGATGGGCAGGGGCCAGGGATCCCAACTGGGCCGGGATCTCAGGGGATCCCGGTCGATCCACCCGCACAAACACCCGACCGCTGCCGACAGGAGCTGGATGCAGGCTGCAGCGAATCGGCAGGCCGGTGTGCAGGCCAACGCCTTCCAGAGAAATAGAGCTGGCTAGGGTGTGTTGCCGGCCTCTCATCATGCTCCGCACCGCTAGTGCAAACGCTCTTGGCCCCGGTCGAAAACGCGGTAATACAGCTCCCGATAGCCCACGCGCAGGTTACTGCCGGCATCTGCCAACTTGGCTTTGTGACTGCGGGTGCCGTAGGCGCTGAACACCTCGTAGGTATCTCCCTCAAAGAAAAAGGAAGAGACATCGGACACCTCTTCGCCCCCCAGCAACTGCCAGCGCCCCTGGCGAAACTGCAGCCGGTAGTGGGCTCTATCCAAGCTGCCGGAAGGACGGTCGATCATGGCGTCGATGCTGCCCTCGTAGAAGGGCTCTGCACCACCATCGTGAACCGACACCTCCACAGCGATATCTCGGTAACGGCAGTTGGGCCGGTTGCACAGGCGAATTGAGCGCATGGCCTCGGCAATGGCTTCCAGCCGCTGCCGCGCTACGGTCAGGGAAAGGTGCTCTATACCCCCATCGCGAGCGAGCTGGGGCGACACCTGAGCCGCCTCTGCCACTGTGGAGGGCAACGAATGGGCAGCCAACGCCGGGGATCCCCAGCAGCATCCCACCAACACCAGACAGATCAAGCTCAGCCAACAACGGTATGCGGATCCCATGAACACAATCTATGACCAAGAAAACTGGGTTGCAAGCCCTGCCCTAGGGCCTACGGCCCGCTGACGCGACTAGGGCGGCTTTGTGCTATGGCGCAGTGTCAACAGGAAAAGTATCTGGGAGTTCATCCCAGCAGTTGGGGTCATGGCATCCCCCACCACTCGCAAGAGTGGTGTAGCCCAGGAAGTGGGAATCATCCTGCAACCCGGAAAAGAATCCCTGCCCTTTAGGTCGGCTTTATTTGTTTCTTCTGTAGAACCTCCAAGAACAGAAGCTCAAACACTTTACGTCTTCTTTCCTGGCGCTCTGGGTTAGCCTTTTCCCATCCTCCAACCGATGCAGACTTACTCTTCCAGCAGAACTGCCTCCGACAAAGGTGAGCCCAAACTTGGGGTGGCGCACTAAACTACCCCGCCTCAAACCTAAGCTCAGCATACCCCCGTAGGAAAGTCTTTTCCCTCCTTTGCCCGGTTGCAAACGATGCAGTTGACGACGATGAAACCGCAGAGGAACGACCATAAGCATCTGCTGATTGTCCGGCTGCAGGTGCCCCCCGGTCACGGAGTTGGCTAACACCCACGCATCCACGCAGTGGGCCGCAAACACTTCGGCGGTCTTTTTGTTGGTTTTCTGCAAACCCAAGGCATCCCGCATCTGCTGGGTTTCCCACCCTGAGCGGGTTAGTACCTGTCCCAGATTGGCTAGCTGCCGATAGAACCATTGCTTACCCACCTCTGAGGGAGAGAAAGACACGTCCCAGCGGCGCTTGCCACGGGTCTTCGCCTTAATGTCCTCAACCACAAATACGGATACGGGAAACAACTGGCTTAGCCACCGAGCCAGACGTAGCTTCCACTGCCAGCGAGCCTTGGTGGAAGGGGGCAACCCACCCCTGGCGCGATTAAACCTGGGTTGACGACAGGGCGTTTGGCGATACCGTCGCGCTCGACGCATGATGCGCCGTTGTTCGACATGCTCCTTCACCCAGGTGACCGCGTCCGCTTGGAGGTTCAGGTAGGTCTGTGCGGCGGATTTAACCGACCACCCCTCTTTCTTGCTCCCTGGGTCAATGCCGACGGCTATGGGTTGGGTTTGCCGGTCAGAAGGCTCCACGTTAAGCCGGACTCAAAACACCCCTCTCTTCCAAAAGGGAGTAGCCTTGCCGGTCTTAATCCACCTTCTGGCTCGACTGGGTGTGGTCGGCATGAGCGGGTTTTGGTTGTGGTCTACGACAGGCACAAACATGCGGTAAGTCTCCTACTCGGAGTATGTACGTCCCTTCGCCACTGACCAACGTAGAGGTAGCCAACTAGGGAAGCATTCGCTACGTACTGTGGGCTGCCACGCCCAGTCGGCTCAGTCCCCTTCAATCGCCCTCCATGACTGGGTTGCTTGGGCAGGCTAGTCTTTCCTTGCCCTTGGGGTTTCAGGCTGGCTAGACCTTACTTCCACAAGCCCCCACCTTTAGCTGGGGGTACTTGACCTGCTGGATCTGACGGATCAGTTCGGGTACCACCTGGTAGAGATCCCCGACGATACCGTAGTGGGCAAATTTGAAGATGGGGGCAGAGCTGTCTTTGTTGATGGCGATGATCGTCTGGGATTTGTCCATGCCCACGCGATGCTGGATGGCTCCGGAAATGCCGCAGGCAATGTAGAGCTGAGGTCGGACGGTCTTGCCGGTTTGGCCCACTTGATGGGCGTAGGGGATCCACCCAGAATCCACGGCCTTGCGGGAGGAGCCGACGGCGCTGTTGGGGAAACAAGCGGCCAACTCCTTCAACAGCTCAAATCCCTCTGGGGATCCCAGCCCGTAGCCGCCGGAAACAATTACCTTGGCGCGGGTGAGATCCACCGCCTGGGACAGGTTGCGCACCGTTTCCACAATCTGCAGGCTCAGGTCGCCGGGATCCAAGTTGACCGGCACCGGGATCACGTCCCCCTGGCGGGATCCATCCCAGGGCAGAGGCACCATCACCCCTGGGCGCACCGTGGCCATTTGGGGGTTTTTCCACGGGCCGAGGATGCGGGCCTTGAGAGATTCGCCAAAGCTGGGCCGGATGGCGTAGAGGCAGTCGGGGAAGAGGCCAGACTTGCTCGGATCTTTGCTATTGGTGTACTCGAAGGGGCCGATGTCCAATTCGGTGCAGTCTGCCGTCAGGCCGGTCTCCAGGTGGGCGGCCAAGCGAGGGGCCAGATCTCGCCCGGTGGTGGTGGATCCCAGCAGGATGGTGTGGGGTGGTTGGGGCCAGCTTTTGATCAAGTCCGTGATCACCCGGCGGTAGGGCAAGGTGCGGTATTCGGCCAACTCCGGATGATCGGCAATGAAGACTTGATCTGCCCCGTGGCCGATCAGGATCGAGGGCAAATGGGCAATGTTGTGTCCAAGAACAAGGGCACTCAGGGTGGCTCCCAGCTTATCGGCCAGCCGCCGCCCGGCTCCCAACAACTCTAAGCCGATGGGCTGCAATTCCCCATTCACCTGCTCCGCGAAGACCAATATCCGCTTGCGATCCATAGAACCGTGACTCCTAAGTTGAGATCGGGATTGAATCGGGTCGAGGGCAATCTTGGGTGTTGCAATTGCGACGAGGTCAGCAGAGTCTTTCTGAGTTAACTTTTCACTGCCCAAAACCGGGAGCTTTCGCCGGCTAGCCACCCTGGGATCGATAGATGAGACGATGAGGATTGAAAGGTGATGGAGATAAGAATTGGCCAGAGGGATGCAAGGCAGAAGATCTAGGAAGTTGCCGCGTAGCGGAAGAGGTCAACGGCCTGAGTTAGTTGGTTGACCAGTTGGGGGACGGACTGCCCTTGAAAGATCTGACAGTTGCCGCCAATTTCCCCCACTTTTTCGGTGGCAGCCACGATGGTCGGAGATCCCTTGAGACCGCAGCGCTCCGGGTCTGCCCCCACATCGTCCAAGTTGAGGATCTGGATCGCCTCGGCCCGTGCCGCCTCATCCCGCATCAGCCGCTGCACCCGCTGCACACCCCGTAGGGTGGGGTAGGCCAAACGCCGAGCGGAATTGGCCACCGTGATCAAAACCGGCAGGGGCACCATCACGATCTGGGATCCCCCTTCAATGGCCCGCCGCGCCACCAGGATCCCATCCCGAATCTCGAAGGCTTCGCAATAGGTGACCTGAGGGATCCCCAATCGCTCCGCCAGTTGTGGCCCCACCTGGGCCGTATCGCCGTCGGTGGTCTGGAGCCCACAGAAGATCACATCAGGCCGGCCAGCATAGCGAACCGTCTGGGCCAGGGTATACGCTGTGGCTAGGGTATCAGAAGCGGCCAAGCGGCGGTCGGTCATCAAAATGCCCCGATCCACCCCGTGGGCAATTGCCTCGTAGAGCACCTCAATGGCCGGGGGTGGCCCCATTGTGATTGCCGTTACCCTTGCCCCATGCTGCCGTTTGGTTTGCAGGGCTGCTTCCAGCGCATAGCGATCGAAGGGGTTCAACATCCGCTTGGCCTTGGCGCGATCGATCGTGCCGTCGCTGTTGATGCCGGCCTTGGCATTTTGATCGGGAACTTGCTTAATCAGAACAAAAGTTTCCAAGGGCCCAAACTTCCTAGCGACCCTCTTCAGATTAAAAGGGATCCCTGAGCACCACAAACTTATTCAGCTTTTTTTCGGGATCGGAAAAGCTATCTCGACTTCAAGCACCCCTAAGCTACTCTTCCCAATACATCTGTTTCTCAGGTTTGATTTCATTGACATGCTCCCCATGCCCAAAGGCAGGGGCCTTACGGCGTTCTTGGGTAACCCTAAACAAAGTTCGAGACACTCCCCTACTGCTCCATGCCGCTTCCGGTCTCCCATCCACCAACGCGAACAGGTCTCCCGTCGGCCTCTTTCGGGAGCAGCCTGGGATCCCTGCCACGAAAAGCTTTGGGGATACTTCGCGGATGAGGGATCCAATAAGGACGCAGACCGCACCTGCAGCCAGAAATAGCCTCCCAGCAAGCAGGATAAGTTGGCCTGCACCGGCAAGCCAATAGACAGAGGCTTCAAAATCGTTGCTGGCCTAACCCAGATTATCCAATCATCCGCTCAGACTTGGGTGGGAGCAGACTTCCATCAAACACTTGCTCTAGAGAGGGCTTAGTGGGCAAGCCAAAGCCATCCACCACCTGAGCAATCGAGGTTTCCATACGAGCAGGCACTACATCCCCCAAACCAATTTGTCGCACCTCATCGGTAACAAACAGGCGCGGCATTGCCAGGGTAAGGCGCAATTTCTCAATTGCCGTATCCAGCACTTGTCCGTCGGCCTTGGCTTTGTCCAGAAGGGCCAACATATTGCCATCGGTATCACGAATAGTGTCTTGCCAACCCTTAACATACGCCCGCAAAAAAGCTTTGAGCTGCTCCGGTTTTTCCTGCAGCAATTGCACACGAGTGATGAGCGCATTGCCGTACAGCTCAAGGCCATAGTCGTTGTAAAGGAAAGCCGTGATGTCCTCCAAGCTGACGCCGCCCCGCACCAGATTGGGCATGGCTGAGGTCATAAAGCCGCTGATGGCATCCACCCGACCTTGGATGAGGAAAGGTTCGCGCAACTGCGGCTCCATAGTTACCCACTCCACCGAGCCCGGATCGATGCCGACTTGCTTGGCAAAGACCGGCCAGAGCCGACGCGGCGCATCCCCTGCCGGTGCTCCTAGCTTCTTGCCCGCCAGTTGGGCCGGCTCCCCAATGCCCTTATCTTTCAAGGTGTAGATGCCAAAGGGAGAGCGATTGAAGTGGACATAGATCGCTACCAAGGGCACGTCCGGATTTTTGGCATTGAACTCGATCATGGAGTAGGGATCCCCTTCCCCCAGGTCGTACTGGCCAGCGGCAATCTTGGTGATGGAATCGGCGGAGCCATAGCCGCGCTCGTAGGTGACCTCCAGCCCCTCTTCGGCGAAGTAGCCCTTCAAGATCGCCGTTACAAGGGGGGTATCCATCGAAGAGGGCAACCAAGAGAGGGTAAACTTCAGGGGCGTCAGTCCCTGGGAAACCAGAAGCGGCCCGCGGCTCTGAGCCCTCGCCTTTAGCCCTCCAACGGCAACCCAAGAGGCAGCCGCAGCAGCAGATTGAAGGAATTGACGACGCGACGATTTCGGGATGGACATATCTATATGCTCCACAGCACCTGGCTCAGTAGGGATCCGCAAACGGGAATGCGGCAAACAATGGAGTGAAGACTATAAGCAACCAACTTAGCAAGGCGGAGTCAAACTTCTGTATTTGAGGATACCTTTACCTGCTGGGGGATCCCCTTTTAGCCAAGGTGAGAACTCTGCCTTGGTCATGGCCGGTTCGTTGCCGGTATGATAGTGCTCCTGCTGCCGCAGGGATCCCGATCGCCATTGCTCTTAACTCACGTGTATCCCTCTTCAACCATGGCCATCCAATCCCCTTCCACCTCCCTGGTTCGCTTTCTCGCCGGTGCTGTATCTGAGGCCATTCGACAGGCAGCAGAAGCAGGCCAACTGGGATCCCTGGCTCCCCCACAAGCCGCAGCCATTGCCCCCGTGATCCAGATCCCCAATGACCCTCGCTACGGGGACTACGCCTGTCCCACCCCCCTGGGCATGGCCAAAGCCTGTCGCATGGCACCGACACAGATTGCCCAAACCCTGCAGAGCCATCTGGATCTGCCGGACATCGAAACCCAGGTGGCGGGGGCCGGGTTTATCAACTTCCGGCTGGGGGATCCCTTTTTGGCCGAGCGCCTGCAGGAGCTGCTGCATCTGGGAGAACACTTCGGCAAAACAGCCACCCCCCATCCCGAGCGCATTCTGCTGGAGTTTGTCTCCGCCAACCCGACGGGGCCTTTGCATGTGGGCCATGGGCGTTGGGCTGCCGTCGGCTCCACAGTGGCCAACCTGCTGCGCTGGACGGGGCACCAGGTGGAGCGGGAGTTTTACATCAACGATGCCGGCAACCAAATGCGGCTCCTGGGCCAGTCCCTCGAGGTGCGGGTGCGGCAACTGCAGGGGGAAGACATCGCTTTGCCGGAAGATGCCTATCACGGCACCTACTTGATCGAGATGGCCCAACGTCTCTTGGAGCAGGTGAAAGCCGGGATCCGCCCTCTGCCCACCACCTTGGAGGAATATATTGATTTGGCCTACGGGGAAATGCTGGCCTGGCAGAAGCAAACTCTCCAGCAATTGCGCACCGAGTTCGATCACTGGTTCAGCGAACGCCGCCTGCACACCCCGGATCCCGAGACGGGCCTGAGCGCCATCCAACAGACTTTACAGGAGCTGGAAGAACGCGGCTTTCTCTACAGGGCCAAGGCTCCCCGGGGTGAGGATCCCAAGCCAGGGGCAGAAGAAGCCGTTTATTTCAAAACCCAAGAGTTCGGTGACGACAAGGATCGGGTGGTGCAAAAAGCCGATGGGTCTTTTACCTACCTGGCCGCCGATATTGCCTACCATCGGGATAAAGTGCAGCGGGGATATCACCGGCTGATCAACATTCTTGGCTCGGATCACCATGGCTATATCGGCCGCTTAAAGGCGGCGGTGGGTGCCTTCAGCCCAGATGTCAAGCTGGAAATCTTGATTGGACAATTTGTCAAATTGTTCAAAACCGACCCGCAAACCGGTGAGAAAACCGAAGTGCGCATGTCCAAGCGCACCGGCAACTTTGTATCACTCAATGACCTGATCGAAGATCCAGAAATTGGCGTGGGGGTCGATGCAGCCCGCTGGTTTTTGCTTAGCAGCAGCATGGACAGCCCCATCAACTTCGATTTGGATTTGGCCGTCAAGCAAACTTTCGATAACCCGGTCGTGTATGTTCACTACAGCCATGCCCGCTGTTGCACTCTGCTGCGGCGGCTACAGGAAGAAGAAAAGGTTGAACTGACCAACAAAGTCCCTTTGACGGAGCAACAAAAACTGCCCTACAAAGAGCCAGAAGAGCGGGCCCTGCTGCTGCGCTTGTTGGCCTTGCCGGATGAGCTGATCGCCGCTGCCGAAGAGCGCGCTCCCCACAAGATCATCCGCTATGCAGAAGCCATCGCCGCCGATTTCAACAAGTTTTACGACAACTGCCGTATTTTGCCGCTCTTGAAAGAGGATCCCCTTTTGGCCCAAGCCCGCATCCAATTGGTGCAGGCCACGCAGCAGGTTTTGTTTAACGTCCTCACCGGCATTCTCGGCCTGAGCGCGCCGGAGTCTATGTGATTTACGAAGGAGTGCCGTAAGGCCCCCAGCTCACGCTCTGGGCGGAAGCCAGCTATAGCGGTCGCGAGTAGGTCAATTGCAATAAACCGTTCCACAACGCATAGTCATTTATCTCACCGTCAAGGTGAAACAAACGACCGGTTGCTTCCTGCTAAGGCCTCTGGCCCGCTAGCGCGATCAGTTGAAATAGATGGTAATAAAAACCACGACTGCTATCAGCCCCTTTGATTCCGGTAACGCCGATCCCCGTCTCGATGAGGGAGAGGAGATAGGGCTCAAGCGCCTAAGTTTCGACTCTGTGGGCGCGCAAGAGCAAGTTGGTTCCCAAGTCCTCTTGGGCTGCCCAAAAGGCGCAAATCCACCACGAAACCTCGTCTTGGCGATAAATGCCACAGGTGAAAGGATAAGGTTGCAAAATATTCGCCATCTGCGCTAAGGCCGGAACTTCCGCCATGTAGTCGGCCCACACTTGGGGATCCAAGGCTTCGTAGGTGAAATCGGAAGGAAAGAATGTGCAACTGGATTCCAGGCTGGGCCGGTTGGTCAGCAACAATTGAGCAGGATCTGAGGATTCACAGCCCAAGCGATCCCCGATCTGAAAGGTCAGTTGAAACAGGCGGTTAATCAGATCAAATTGCTCAGGGCTCATAAGTTCAGAATTCCTAACTTTCAGATTGGGATGGGCGTTAGAGTTGACAGGTGCGACGGCTGCGCTCCATTTCAGGCTCGATCCAAGAGAGGGCAAAATGGCTTACACAGGGCAACTGCGGAAAGCGGCGGGCCAGCTCTGCCATTTGCACTTCTAGGCTGGGGCGCTGTCGTTGCGACTGTCCCCATAGGCCGGCGATGGCCGGACAAACGAAGGTTTGGGGAGAAGCTACGGCCAAAACCTGCTCCACCTGCTGGGCTACACAAGTGGCATCCTCACACCTGGCATAGGACATTGGGTGCCATTCCATATCCGGATCAAAGCGATCCCAGGGTTGTAGTCGAGCGTCGAATCCTTCTCCTACTGCCTGGTTGCCTTCTGGGAAGAAGACAGCCCCCGCCGGGATCCCCAGCCTCTGGACGGGTTGGGCGACTTGCCGTAGATAATCGAGCACCCCATAGCGGGCAAACTCGACGCTGAGCTGCCAAAGCTGCTGCTGCCAGCGTTCTTGGCGAAGAGCGGCCCTGGGAGTCGGGGTGGGATCCCCCAATGGCTGCGGTGACTCCAATGAGTTGATGGAGGACAAATCTCCGCTCCGCTGCTCAGTTGCTGTGCTGTCTCTCTGGGCACCCCGATCCAAAAGCTCTAGGGAAAGCACCTGCTGAGGATTGGGCCAGGGATCCCCTGGCTGACGCCATCTGGGTTCCTCGGCGTAGGCGGCATCCAACTGCTGCACATCCCTCACCGTCACGTAGCCCTGGCTCAAATAGCGCTCCAGCAGCGCCCGACCCGCTGGATTTTCTGCCAAATCGAGGTAGGCTTTCCGAGCGGCCTCTCCGTGAATCCACAAGTCTCGGAC